>CAZDAY010000090.1:0-6800 GCA_964503435.1 uncultured Treponema sp. | reverse complement strand
TGTCGATAAATGAAGTATGGAATTTATAAATTGCTCGTTTTCGTATTCTTATGAACCTTCTTACAAAAAATCTTATAAAAACATGAGATTAAATAAATCGAAATTTGTTCAAAGTGATGTGGTAAAAGAACGTCCGATTACAAATTTTCACGAAATTTTTGCAGATTTTAAAGGCGAATTTGCTTTAAACATAAAAACTGCCCGTTCATTTTTTCGGGAAATATTAAAATTCTGGTTTACTTTACCAATTTTGCTGCTTGCAGTGGCGTCGTGTTTTTTCAGCATAAAATTTGTTAATCATTTTGAATCTTATGCAAAAAAAATAAATTTAAATGGAATTTTTGATTCTGATTATGAATTTATTGAAAATGCAATGAATGAATTTGCGAGTGAAACAACATGGTTTGATCTTGAAGGAAATGTAATTACGCAGGAAGGCGAGCGTTCTTCAAGTTTTCCAGAATTTTTTAAGGAAAGCGTAAAATATGAAACTTACACAGTACAATCTGGCGACACAATCAGCGGAATCAGCGTAAAATTTGGACTTGCAAACATTTCCACTTTGATTGCAGTAAATAATATTTCAAATGTTCGGGCTTTAACTCCCGGCACAAAACTTCAAATTCCTTCAATGGACGGTTTAATTTACACAGTAAAATCTGGCGAGTCTTTGGCGTCTCTTTCCGTAAAATATCAAATTGCTGTTGAAGATTTGCTTGATGTAAACGATTTGTCAAGTGATAATTTAAAACTTGGGCAAAAACTTTTTATTCCTGGTGCTCGTCTTGATTCAAATACCTTGCTAAAAGCGATGGGCGAAATTTTTGTTTATCCAATTTCTTCGGGCTGGCGGCTTTCTTCAAGATTTGGTCATAGAAAAGATCCTTTTACTGGACTTGATTCTAATCATACGGGAATTGATATGGCGGCTCCAAAAGGGACTCCAATAAAAGCGTCAAAAACCGGAACTGTTTCTTACACAGGCTTTTCGAGTGTTTTTGGAAATTATGTAATCTTAAATCACACTGACGGATATCAAACTTTGTATGCTCACATGAGTAAAATTCTGGTTAAAAAAGGTCAGCGGATTGCTCAGGGCGAAAGGCTTGGACTTGTTGGCAGCACAGGATATTCAACTGGAAACCATTTGCATTTTACGGTTTACAAAAATGGAAAATTAGTAGATCCTTTTACTGTTTTAAAGTAAATTTTTTATAAATTTTTAAGGATTTTTATGATAGAAGTTAGAAAAATTAAAAGATTTTTTTTTGTTTTATTTGGAATTTTTATTTTTCACACAAGCGTTTTTGCAAATGTAAGTTTTGATGATTTGGATTTAAATGCGCAAGACAATCTTTTGTATTCTGTAAAACATGAAATTCCTGGAACGCCAGATTATAAAACTCTTTACTTAACAAAATTAAACGAAACAAAATCAAATTCTTCTCAAGAAATTTTAACCTGTTTTCCAGAACGAATGGAACTTTTAAATGAAGGAAAAAAACTTCAAGTCAGAAATCGTTATGGAACTGCAATTTATTCTACGCAGGAATCAAGATTAGACTGGATTTCTAAGGCAAATAAAATTCCAATTGAATATACTCATACGGGGTTTTATTCAGTCAGCAAAAATGGAAAATGGGCAGTTTATGTAAAACAAAGTGCCAGTTCTTTAGGACAACTTGTTTTGCAAAATTGTTTAACTTTTGAAGAAAAAGTCTTAGTTGAAAGTTCACCGTTTTCTTATGAAAAAATAAATGTAAAATGGTCGCCTTCAAGCAATTCTCTGATTTATGAAAAAAATTCAAATCTTTATTTTACAACTCCTGAAGTTGCTTTTAAAAATATTCAGATTCCGGAAGAATACAGAAAAATCGGAAAGGGAACAATTAACAGTGTTGAATGGACTGATTCAGGAAATTTAATTTATATTGACGGTGATATAATTTACAAAATAAATGAAAAAGAACTTTTTACGCGCGGACTTTATTCTTCACTGGTTGGAAACGGAGAAATAATCGGAAGGTTAACTTCAAGTTTTGACAATTTGCATAATGTTTTTTTTGTTGATTCTGATGCAAGCAAAATCGTTGTAATTTCAGAAGAAAAATCGCTTAGTTATTATTCACTTGGAATTTATTCTTATGATTATGTCAGACTTTTGGAATATTATCCGCTCACTTTAATAAAAGGAAATCCGCTTTCTTATAAAATTTTTTGGACTGGAGATGGAAATCCTGTTTTGTGGATTGATTTTCTTGATTTTAATTCAGCACAAAAAATGAGCACAGTTTATGCAATGCAAGGCGGTTCTTTAAAATCAATTTTGGCTGTAAAAAATAGTCTTGAACCAAAACTTTCACCTGACAAAAGATACATTGCGTTTACTGGCGGTTCTTCAATTTTTGTTTACGACACAACAACATGGAAACCTGTTTCAAAATTGTCTGGAGAAAAAATTTATTCTTTTGTTTGGGCTACGTCTTCTTTGCTTTATGCTGGCGGAGAATATTCGGTTCGCCTGTGGAAGTTAGATTCGTCTTCAATGGCTTCTTCTGCATTAAGTTCAACTCTTGCGCAAGTTTCAGAAGGATTTTCTTTGACACTATTTTTATCTGCACCTTATAAAAATTTTTGGGACGAAGAAAAAATTATCTGTCAAAATGGAAACGATAAAAAATTTTACCAGTATGATTTTTCTTCAAATCTCTGGCTAGAAACAAAAAATTATTCTGAATATAAAAATTCTGAAAAGAACGGAAGTTTTCGTGTTTTTCTTGGCACAAGTGTAAATCCTAAATTTAAAAATGAAATTTTTGTGCGCTCTCTTTCGGGAAAAGTAATTACTTATCCAGTTCATCCAGAAAGCGAAAGTAAAATTTCAAAAAGTAAAAGAATTGCTTTTGCGATTGACGCTGTTGACGGAAGCGAAGGTTTGGCTCAGGTTTTGAGTGTTTTAAATTCTTTCAATGTAAAAGCAACTTTTTTTATAAACGGAGAATTTATTCGCCGATATCCACTTGAAACGCGACAAATTGTTTCGAGCGGATATGAATGTGCGTCAAGTTTTTATTCTTCGGCAAATCTTTTGCAAAATAATTTTGTAATTGATGATGATTTTATAAAACGCGGATTGGCACGCAACGAAGATGAATTTTTTGCGACAACAGGAAAAGAACTTTCTTTACTTTGGCACGCTCCTCATTATGTTTCAAATTCTGCAATGAAAAAAGCTGGTGAAAGTGCAGGGTATAAATATGTTGAAGCATTTAATAAATTTAATGACAGAGGAACTTTAGAAGAGCAGGAAAAATCAAAAGATAAAAATGTGTATTTTAGTTCCAGCCAGTTGATTGAAAAATATGTCGAAAATCTTTATGACGGAATGATTATTCCAATCACTTTAGGAAAATCTAATGGCAGCAGATTTGATTATCTTTATGAGAATTTTGCTCTTTTAGTTTCTGCAATTTTAGACAATGACGGTGAAATTGTTGATTTGCGAGAATTTTTTTAGATTTTTTAGTTTATTTTGTAAAACATTGATTATAAAAATAAAGTCCTTTTGCAATTAGAATTTGTAATTTTGATTTTGAAGGACTTTCTCTGTCTGCAACAAGCGGAATTTCATTTAATACATTTTTGTTGATGGAATAAGTTATAGTTCCGTATTGTTCGCCTCTGTTTACCTGCCCAATTAAAAGATTTGGAATTTTAACTTGTATTTGCAAAGCATTTACTGAATCCTGCGGAATATTTCCTTTTATAAACGGAACTGTAAAATTTTCGCTAAATGCAGGAACAAGTTTTATGCTTTTTTCTTTTGAAGCACTTGTATTTACAGAAAATGATTTTTCTTTCTCAGAAACATAAGTTGCAAATCCATTGAATGCAAAATTCATCAGCGTTGTTCCGTCTGCGTTTCTATATAAATTTCCCTGTGCACTTCCAATTCCTGGTCCGCCCATGGTTACAGAAAGAAATCGTCTGTTATCTCTTGTAGCGGTAAGTGCCAGATTGTATCCGCTTTCATAAATAAACCCTGTTTTTAAACCGTCAGCACCATCAAGTTTTCCCAAAAGTTTGTTTGTGTTGTATTGAATTATTGCTTCAGAATCACCCTTATCTTTTTTGTATTCTGGAAGATTTTTTTCTAGCGGATAACGTAAAATTTCCTGCGAATGAAATTCTTTTAATGCGAATGGAAATCTTTCAATATAATTTTTGCAGAACGAAGCGAATTCCTTTGCGGTTGTAATATTTTTTTCGCTATAACCGCTGGATTCAACAAAGTGAGTTTTTGTTAAGCCCATATTTTGAATTACACTGTTCATTTTTTCTACAAAAGATTCCATGTTTCCAGCAACATAATGTGCAACTGCAATCGAAGCATCATTTCCGCTGGCAATCGAAAGTCCCAAAAGTAATTCTCGTAAAGTAACAGTCTGACCTTCTGCCAAAAACATAATTGAAGCATCGCGTGGAAGATTTATTGCCCAACTGTCGCTTGGCAGAGGAACCACATCATCTAAAGAAATTTCGCCTTTTTCTACTGCATCAAAAACCACATACATTTCCACAAGTTTTGTCATGCTTGCCGGAGGAATTGGAAGTTCAGCATTTTTTTCGTAGAGAATGTCGCCGCTGATTGCATCAATTAAAATTGCACTTTTTGCATTTATAAACAAATCTGCATTTACAGTTTTGTATGGAAGATTGTGAAGAATTTCCAGTCGATTTGGAAAAGTTTTGTCTAAAAGCGAATTAAGTTCATTTTGCTGTTCCAAAGTTAAATTTTGCGTAGGGCGGATTTTTGTAAGATTTAAAGCTGCAACATGAAAACTTAAATATAAAATGCATAAAATCAAACTTGAAAAAATAAATGGAAGAAAAATCGCTTTGTAAAATTTTTGAAATTTTTGCGGAAAGTTTTTTTGAGATAAATTTTTTTTCGGATTTATTTTTTTGTCTTCTTTAAAATTTGATGATGATTTTTTTTTGTTGAAGTTTAAATTTTTAAAAAACTTGTTCAAAACTGAATCTTTCTTTTTTGGACTGAAATCTAAATAATCTTCGTTGTAAAATTCCATATTCTTTTTCTACTCTGATTTGCGAATTTTGATTTTTTATTAAAGTGCTAGTTTCATTAGATTGCCGTATAAACTGTGGCAATGATGTTTTTCGATTTTTGAAAGCACCTCTAAAGTTTGCTGGATAAATTTCTTAAATACATATCAGTTAAAGTGATTGCCGTCATTGCTTCTAAAACTGGAACAATTCTTGGGCAAAGACAAACGTCGTGTCTGCCTTCGATTAAAATTTCACAAGCAGAACCATTTGTGTCGACAGTTTCTTGTTTTTGATAGATGCTTGGAACTGGTTTTACCGCCGCTCTGAAAATGATGTCGTTTCCATTTGAAATTCCACCTAAAATTCCGCCGGCATTATTTTGCGTAAACTTGAAATTTTCTGCCATTGGATCGTTGTTTTGTTTTCCTGTTAAATCTGCAACTGCAAAACCTTCGCCAAATTCTATGCCCTTTATTGCGCCCACTGAAAGAATTGCCTTTGCAAGTTCAGCGTCAAGTTTGTCAAAAACCGGCTCTCCCAAACCTGCCTTTACGCCTTGAACCAAACATTCAACAATTCCACCACAAGAATTTCCTTGAGATGCCAGTTCTTTTATTTTAGTTTCGATTTTTTGTGCTGCATTTAAATCCGGGCAACGCATTGAATTTTTTTCGATTTGTTCTAAATCAATTTTTTGGGCACTTATTCCAGCCGCTCTTTTTGTGTAAGCAATAATTTTGATTCCTTTTTGCGCCAGAAAAAGTTTTGCTAAGGCACCGGCGGCAACTCTTGCGCAAGTTTCTCTGCCACTTGAACGACCGCCACCGCGATAATCTCTGAAACCATATTTTTCAAAGTAAGTAAAATCTGCGTGTCCGGGACGAAATTTATTTTTTATGTTTTCGTAATCTTTTGAATGCTGGTCAGAATTTCTGATTAACATTGCGATTGGCGTTCCAGTTGACTTTCCTTCAAAAACTCCGCTTAAAATTTCTACAGAATCGTCTTCTTTTCTTGCGGTTACTGCGCTTGAAGATGTGCCAGGTTTTCTGCGTGCCATTTCATTTTGTATAAAATTTTCGTCGATTTTTAATCCAGAAGGAAGTCCGTCAACAATGCAACCTAAAGCTTTTCCGTGACTTTCGCCAAAAGTTGTAACTTTAAAAATTTGACCAAATGTATTTCCCGACATACAAATTCCTGTACTTTGTTTTAAATTTATAAAATTAGCAGAAGTTTAGCAGAAAAATTAAAAAATTACTAGAAAATTTGACATTGCAGTTTTTAATTTCAAAACTTAACGAACTTCAAAATCTATAGTGAATAATCTTTCGCTACCATAAACATATTTATCTGCACTTCCTGCAATAATTACATTTATTTGATAATTTCCTGACTCTTGGATGTTCATAATTATTTTATCGTTAAAACTTTCTAGTGTTGAGTTGAAAAAAATATAAGCAGAAAAATCTCCAGTATTCTTATATGCTTTATAAAGATATGCATTATCAAGAGTTATAAGTTTACCAATATCTTCAATATTAAATGTATGTGTTTTATTGTGATGTAGATAAGGTGATGGCAAGTTTTTGCAAGTAAAAAAGACCTAACCCGCCGTGTAGTGTCGACCTCCTGTCGATTACAAGAATTTTCTCTTCGAGAAAATTCTCAAAACTTTCTGTGTTTTACGCCTACCTCCGTGTAGGCATCTTCTGTTGGAGCTACGCCCG
>CAZDAY010000089.1:0-6804 GCA_964503435.1 uncultured Treponema sp. | reverse complement strand
CAACAGGACTTCCGCATTTTGGGCATTTTATTCCGTCAACTATAAAAGATATTATTCCCCGTTATCAAACTATGCGCGGTAAAAAAGTTGAACGTCGTTTTGGCTGGGACTGTCATGGTCTGCCGGTTGAAAATTTAATTGAAAAAGAATTGGGAATAAATTCAAAACACGAAATTGAAGCTTACGGAATTGCCAAATTTAATGATAAATGTAAGGATTCAGTTTTACGTTATACATCAGAATGGCGAAAAACAATTACACGTATGGGTCGCTGGGTTGATTTTGATAATGATTACAAAACAATGTCTCCTGCTTATATGGAATCAATTTGGTGGGTTGCAAAAACTTTGTGGCAAAAAGGTTTAATTTATGAAGGAAAATATATTCTTCCATATTGTCCGCGATGTTCTACAGTTCTTTCAACTCATGAACTTGCTCAAGGTTATAAAGAAAAACAAGATCCAGCAATTACAATCCGTTTTAAAGTTAAAAAAGCTCCAAAGGCAATAAATGATTCTGATTTAGAAAACGGCAAAACTTATTTCCTTGCATGGACAACAACTCCATGGACTTTGCCTTCTAACCTTGGACTTTCTATGGGCGCAAACATCGAATATGTAAAAATTTTAGACAAAGAATCTGGTGATTTTTACATTCTGGCTGAATCAAGATTGAGCGCTTACTACAAAGATGAAAATCAATACGAAGTAATTTATAAACGTTTAGGAAAGGATTTTCTTGGTGCACAATACGAAGCACTTTTCCCATATTTTGCAAATTTATCAAATCCTGAAGTTTGTTCTGAAATTTCAAATGAAAAATGTGAAGAAGGTGCGTTTAGAGTTTTTAATGCGGACTTTGTTTCTACAGAAGACGGAACTGGAATTGTTCACACAGCGCCGTCTTTTGGTGAAGATGATGCAAGAGTTTTTAAAGGAACCGGAATTCCTTCGGTTGAGCCAATAGATGCAGAATGTAAATTTACAAAAGAAGTTTCTGATTATGAAGGACGATTTGTAAAAGATTGTGATAAAGACATTATGGAACGTCTTAAAAAAGAAGGTAAACTTGTAAAACGCGACACTGTTGTTCACCAGTATCCGCATTGCTGGCGTTGTGGTTCACCTTTAATTTACAGAGGCATAGGTTCATGGTTTGTTAAAGTTGCTGATTATCATGATTCGCTTTTAAAAGCAAACAGTCAGATAAAGTGGCAGCCGTCGCATATAAAAGAGGGCAGGTTTGGAAAGTGGCTTGCAGGTTCTCGTGACTGGGCGGTAAGTCGTAATCGTTATTGGGGAAATCCAATTCCTATCTGGCGATGTGATAATCCTGATTGTAAAAATGCAGTTTGTGTTGGTTCAAGACAAGAACTTGCTGATTTAAGCGGAACTTATCCAGAAGATTTACATAAGCAGTTTGTTGATAAAATCACATTTAAATGTACAAAGTGTAATTCTGGAACTATGCGCAGAATTCCAGAAGTTTTTGACTGCTGGTTTGAATCAGGAAGCATGCCTTACGCGCAGGAACATTATCCTTTTGAAAATAAAGAAAAATTTGAAAAGAATTTTCCTGCTGATTTTATTTCTGAAGGACTTGATCAAACTCGCGGATGGTTTTACACGCTTACAATTTTAGCAAGTCATCTTTTTGATAAGCCGGCGTTTAAAAATTGTATTGTAAACGGAATTGTGCTTGCTGAAGATGGCAGAAAAATGTCCAAATCTTTAAGAAATTACACAGATCCAGTTGATGCAATAAATAAATTTGGTGCGGATGCAATTCGTCTTTTCCTTATGCACTCAGCAGTTGTAAGAGCAGATGAAATTCGTTATTCAGATGATGGCGTTCGTGATGTTATAAAAAGCATAATTCTACCTTTGTGGAATTCCTACAGTTTCTTTGTTCAGTACGCAAATATTGATAAGGTTGTTTGCACAGGTCATGAATTTGATAAGGAACTTCCTAAAAATTCTCTTGATAGATGGTTGCTTTCGGTTTGTCAAAAAATGATAAATGATGTTACAAATGCTATGGAAGATTACGATTTAAGTGCCGCAATCGACCCAATGCTTTCGTTTATTGAACAAATCAACAACTGGTACATTCGTCGTAATCGTCGCCGTTTCTGGAAGTCAGGAAATGATTCTGATAAACTTGAAGCTTACGGAACATTGTATTATGCACTAAAAACTTTCTGTCTAGTTGCTTGTCCTTTTATTCCATTTTTAACAGAAACTATGTGGCAAAACTTAAAAACTGCCGAAGACAAAGAGTCTGTTCATTTAATGGATTATCCAAAATTCGACAAAAGATTTTATGACAAGGATTTAGAATTTAAAATGGCTAGCGTTCAAAAAGCGGTTTCCATGGGACGCTCTTTGAGAAATCAGTTTAATTTAAAAAATCGTCAGCCATTGGCAAGTGTCGCTTTGGTTACAAGAAATTTACAGGAAAAAGAAGTTCTTGAATCAATGAAAGACACAATCGCAGAAGAACTTAATGTAAAAAATGTAATTTTCCATAATCAAGAAACAGATTTGGTTGAATACAAGGCAAAGGCAAATTTTAAAGTTCTGGGAAAAATTCTTGGTTCTAAAATGAAAAATGCCGCAAGCGAAATTGCAAAACTTTCTGGCAGCGAAATTGCAAAACTTGTTGACGGAGAATCGCTTGTTATAAAAGTTGACGGTCAGGAAGTTTCACTCAATTCCGAAAATGTAATTGTTGAGCGCTTAGAAAAGGAAAATTTAAAAGTTATAAATGATGGAACGCTTACAGTTGGTCTTGATACAAAAATTACAGACGAACTTAAAAAAGAAGGTTATGCCCGCGATTTAGTTCGTGGAGTTCAAAATCTTCGAAAAGAATCTGGATTTGAAATTACAGACAGAATCAAACTTCGCATAAGCGGTTCTGATGTTTTAAAAAGTTCTTTTGATATGTTTAAAGATTTTATTGCTGGCGAAACATTGGCTTCTTCAATCGAGTGGCTTTCTTCTATTACTGATGGAACTCAAATAGATGCCGATGATGCAAAATGGATTGTTTTGCTGGAAAAAGCCTGAAATTCAAAAAGGATGGTTGAAATGGAAAAACAAATAACTAAAAATCGAATTGCGAAACTTTTTAATTTTTTTTCAACCATTTTGATTTTTGCGTTTAGTTTATCATCTTGTAAAACCACGCAAATTTCAGAAAATATTTCAGTTCATCCTTTGTCTCTTTTAAGTCAAGATTCGAGCATTTATGTAAATGTTCCAGTTTCAAATCATATTGAACTTACTTCAGAAATTCTTTGTGCTCAAATTGAATCGCTAAGCAAAGAAAATGCAATTCTTCTTGCAAAAAGAATTGGTAATCTTTATGCTGGGCTTGGAACTGTTGAAGATCGTGCAAGGCTTGAAGTTTCTGCTGATGTAAATATTCCACAAATTGCAGTGAATAAAGTGCTTTCAAAGAAAAATGGCTGGAAAAAAAATATGCTGAATCTTGAAAAAGCAAATCCTGAAAGTGAAAATATAAATTCATTTGAAGTTTATTCAAGAGATGATAGTATTTTTCAAGTTTCATTTCCTCAGCAAACAATTTTAGCTTTTTCGCAGAACATAAATTCTCTTTTGCAAAAATATGCTGATGATTATAAATTTCCTGCAAATTCCTGCAACAACTGGATAAATCAAAAATCCACCGACATTCTTTTTTATATTACGCGACCCGGGCAATACTTACGTAATTTGATTGGAATTCAAGCAAGAGGAATTGAATACGTTTATGGGAATTTAATTTTTTCCCAAAGTCAAAAAAATCAAAATGCAAATTATGAATTAAAACTTTGTCTGCATTTAACTGATAAAAGAGCAATGTCTGCGTTTAAAAATCTTCTTTCACTTTCGTTTGGAATGATGGGAGCAAAAATAAATCAAACTGGAGAACTTGATATTGAAATTTCTGAAATTGAAGTCAGCACTAAGCAAATAAAAGATTTGTTTACACGCGATCCTATAACCGGAAAACATTACAGAGTTGACGGTGAAAATATAATTCAAGAAAATAAAAAATAATTTATGGAGTTTATTGTGAGTGATGAAAAAATAATTTTAAAAGCTGAAGATTTGGATGGATATTTAACACAAGAAGATCAGCAGGATTTACGTGAAATCCAAAATATGTACGAAGATACTTACAAATATTTTGTCACAGAAAATGAATCAAAAATTATAGAAAGTTTTGACAAAATGGGACACTTTATGCAAGAAATTTGTAAAAAGCATCCTAATATAAAAGTTTATTCTTTTGAAACCGAAGAAGGCTCTCATGCAGAAGCTAGCCATGTAATTTCTAAACTTCGTGACATAAGAACTGAACATGCGGAATTTATGTATTATACTCAGCGTGCTTTTGAAATGCTTTTTAGACTTGCTTACACTGAGCAACATTACGAGCGCAAAAATCATATTTTTGTAAAAACGCCGGTTACTTATCCAGTTCAAAATTATGCAGTTCACAAAATTCCAGATATTGACGCTGATATTGATAATTCAGTTATGTGTGTTATGCTTCGTGGTGCGCTTCTTCCAAGTATGATTATGTCAAAAGAAATTGAAGAATATTCATCAAAGGCTTACGTAACTCCATTTGCACTTTTTAAAATCAGCCGGGACGATACTCGTAAAGAAAATGATATGCAGTATATTTTGAATCTTAAGAATTCGTTTTTTAATCTTGAAGAACTTGATGGTAAAAATTTAATTTTTGCTGATCCAATGAATGCTACCGGTGGTTCTTTGGTTACTGTTGTAAAATATCTTTTGGAGCAGGGTGTAAAACCAAAAAGTATAAAATTCTTTAATGTGATTTCTGCTTTAAAAGGTTGCATGAGAGTTACTCGTGCTTTAGAAAATTGTACTTGCTACACATTGTGGGTTGATCCGATTTTAAATGAAAAAGCATATATTCTTCCTGGACTTGGAGATGCAGGGGACAGACTGAATGGCGTAGATAATCCTTCTCAACCTAGAAATATTATGCAGCTTCTTGCGGATTATGGCACAAACATTACAGGTTTATATCGTTCACAACTTAGGAAAATAGAGCAAACTGTTCTTGGCACAATGTAAAATAAAAATTTAAAAATGAAAAAATTAAAATACGTTTTTTGCAAATTTCTGATTTTTGTTTCTCTTAGTTTTTTTTCCTGCCAGACATTTAATGTAGGAATCCCCGGCGAAGGTTCTGTAATCAGAAATAACATAAGTGCTGAATATTATTCTATTGCGTCTTCTTACGAAAATCTAAAAAATTATTCAAAAGCAATAGAATATTATCTGTTGGCTTCTAAAAATAAAAATCTGAAAGCATCTTGTTCGTATAAAATTGCACGTTGTTATGCATTAAATAAAGACTGGGAAAATGCACTAATTGAATATGAAAAACTTTTAAAGCAGGATCCTGAAAATACAAATCTGCAAATTTCCATTGCTTATATTTATGCGATGAGTGGAAGTTTAGAAAAAAGTGCTGAACTTTACAAAAATCTGCAAATAAAAAATCCGACAGATGTTTCAATTTTAAAAAATTACATTAGCGTTTTAATTGCAATGGAAAAATTTGATGAAGCACAAAATATGTTTTCATATTTAAAAGAAAATTTTCCTAATGAACAGAGCATTTCCAGTTTTGAAAAAGTTCTAAAAGATTTTGATAAAACACAAGAATCTGAAAATACTGAAAATTCTCAAAGTGAAAATTTCTCTTCTCAAACTGATGAAACAGAAAATTCTCAAAATAAAGTCATTGAATTTGATGATTTTGAAAAAGAATTTTCTGAAAACTAGAATTATTTATTTGCTTCCTTTGCAATATAGGCTTTGTATTTATCTGGATTAACTCGAAAAGCAACTATTGGCGAATCCAAATCTTCCTGTGCATGTTTTAAGGATTCCTCAGATTCATTAAGAAGCCTGCTTGCACTTATAAGTCTCAAAGATCTTGTGGAAATTCCAATTATTGTATTGTTTTCAAGATTATTTTCTTCCAGAATTTCTTTTATTTTTCTAAAAATTTTCTGTGAAAGTTCAATCGCTTTTTCGGTGTCCAGTTCTGGTTGTATAATTGCACAAGCATCTTCTTTGTAATTAAACACAAGGTCATTAAATTTTGCCATTTCAATAATGTTTTTGCAAATTTCCTGTCCATAAGTGCTGTCCCAATCAATTTGTGGAATTTGAATTAAAATTAGTGAAAGTTCTATTTCGCTGGAAGCCGCTCGAATCAATTCATTGTCTAATCTCTGTAAAAAATATTCTTCCCGGCAAAAATTTGTATCTGGCGAAAAAAGTCCTTGTTGATTTTCATTGTTTTTTTTATCTTCATCGTTTTGATTTTGTTCTTTTTCAAATTCTGCTTGATATTCAATTTGCGCTTCTTTTGTTAAATCTGAAGTTATTTGATTTAAAACTTCCATTTCTTCTTTTGTAAATTCAACATTTCCATTTATAGAAATTTCATTTAAATTTTCTGATGAATTTGATAAGTTTTCATTTTCTTGTTCACTAGAAATTTTTTCAGCATTTTGTTCTTTATTTTGAATTTTATCTTCGTTAAAAATATTTTCTTCTTCAGTTTCTGTATCTTCAAAATTTAAATTTTGATTTGTAAGATTTTCTTCATCAGAATCAGTTTTTAAATTTTGCAAATTCTTATTTTGAATTTTTGAATTTAACAAATCATCTTTTTCATTTTCGATTAAATTTTCTTTTTTATTTGCATCTGAATTGATTATTAAAAACAGAATAAGAA
>CAZDAY010000088.1:5613-6825 GCA_964503435.1 uncultured Treponema sp. | reverse complement strand
TAAGGTGTGCTCCAAACAAAAATAAAGAATCACAACGAAATGGATGGGCTGGCAGTTTTTTGTTAGGTTAGGTTTTGACAGGTGCTTAACGAGTTTATTAAAACGCTCAATAAATGCTATATTTTGAAATTTTTGGGAGTCCATTTTTGTGGAAATATTCTGCTTTTTTCTATATTTTCAGGGACTAATGTACCCATAAAAAAAAGAGACTACTAAAAAGTAATCTCTTAAACGTGCGGAGAACCTGACTTGAACAGGCACAGCTCGCGCCACTAGCACCTCAAGCTAGCGTGTCTACCAATTCCACCATCCCCGCAAAACTAAAAATGTATAAATAATATATAAATTATTTAGTTTTATGTCAATCAAAAAGTCTAAATTTGTCCACAAAAATATTTGTTTCAAAAATAAAAAATCATTGTGTTTTTGCGGATTTTAAAATTTATAGGTAGATATAAATATGTAAGCATTTTTTGCTCACAAGGAATTTATTATGAAAAAATCTACTGAATTAACGCCACTAGAAAAGTGGAATAATTTGACTTTTGCCGACAATTTTATTTTTTGCAAAGTTATGGCAGACAATCCCGATATTTGCAAAGAACTTTTAGAATTGCTTCTCGAAATAAAAATCGACAGAATTGAAATGCCAGTTTCTGAAAAAACTCTTAAAACCGACTTTGATTCTCGTGGCGTAAGATTCGATGTTTACGTAAAAGACGGAACTGGGCGTTCTTTTGATATTGAAATTCAAACCACACATAACACAACTCTTGCAAAACGTGCTCGTTACTATCAAGGTTTAATCGATGTTGACAACGTGCAATCCGGAAAACCTTACGAAACGCTCAAAGAAACTTATGTGATTTTTTTGTGCTTAGGAGATGCGTTTGGAAAATCACTTCCAAAATATACGTTTCGCTATACTTGCAAAGAAAATCCTGAACTTGAAATGAACGATGGGTCAACAAATGTCTTTTTTAACGCAAAATTGTATGATAAAATGAATTCACAAGCGTTAAAATCGTTCTTTAAATTCTTATGCGGACAAAAGCCCTCTTCTGATTTTACAGACAAAATTTCAGCCCTCGTAGAACGAACTAAACTTAACGCACAATGGAGGCACAGGTTTATGTTTTGGGAAGAAGAAATGAGAGAACAATCAAAAATCTTAGCAGAACAATTAGCTCCAGAAATGGCGAAAGATTTAGC
>CAZDAY010000088.1:4042-5513 GCA_964503435.1 uncultured Treponema sp. | reverse complement strand
AACAATCAAAAATCTTAGCAGAACAATTAGCTCCAGAAATGGCGAAAGATTTAGCGAAAGATTTAGCGAAAGATTTAGCTCAAAACTTAGCACAAGATATGGCTAAAGATATGGCACAAAACTTAGCTCAAGATATGGCTAAAGATATGGCAAAACAGGAGCTTGAAAAAGAAAAACTGGAAACTGCAAAAAAATTTCTAGAAATGAATCTTTCTCCAGAACAAGTTTCGAAAGGAACAAATCTTACGCTTAAGCAAGTGCTAGAATTGCAAAACGAAATGCAAATTAAGAAAATTTAATTACAAAAAAAAAGCCCAAGCACTTAAAACATGCTTGAGCCTTAATTTAATTAAAAACGTAATACTTAAACCGCAAGATTATAATGATTTCCAAGTACCTTTAAGTGTTTTTCCGGTATAAACATTAGCGTAATAAGCAAATTTTGTTGCTGTTTCAGAATCTATGCTTGTATTAGTTGCAGGAACTTTATATTCAACATAATCTGTATCTTTTGTGCCATTATTAAAGCTTGCAACATCTTTTGCAATTTTTACAAGGAATGAACCATCGCTTTGAACAGCAACATTAACTGCAGAGACCACAGTTCCTTTTTCTGCATCAAATTCATAATATTTAGCATCTAAAGGTTCAAAAAAACCACTTGTTGGGATAATTTGAGTTTCTGTAGCCAAACAACCTTTTTCATCAATTACGTTACCATTTTTGTCACAGAAATTTTTTTTGTCACCAGAAAGATAATCAGCACCAACATTATTATAGTAAGAAATATAAACATACATTTTTCCTTTTTCAGCTTTTAGACTAACTACACCAAAGTCATAAACTGTGTCACCATCAGCATCTTCTTTTGTATGATAATCAAATATAAGTCCCATAACACCATCATATGAAGTACTAGTTTGATTTTCAAATGTAATTGTAGAAGTTACTACTTTTTTAGGAACTATACTCATTTGTTCCACAGTTCTTCTGTATTCCCCACTTTCGTTTGTTGCATTAATATATGCTTTTGCTCCACCTTCTGTAACAGAAATATCACCAGAACCAAGATTATCAGGACAACCTGTAAACATAAATGCTCCAACTAAAGCCAAAGCAGAACATGTTACAACTGAAAAAATTTTTGTTAGTTTCATTTTACGACTCCTTATAAATATAATTTTAAGTTTATGTTTAGATTATAAGGCAAGTTTTAGTTTAAATCTAGAATTTTGTAAAAAAATTAGGATTTGCTTATTATGACAGCGTTTTTATTTAAGTTCCATCTGCTTTTTTAGTTCAAGCACTTGCTCTAGCGGAAGATTTGTTGCTTTTGCTATTTGTTCTGCTGTAAGATTCATTTCAATAAGATTTCTTGCGGTTTCAATAACTTTTTCTTGTGCTATATTTTGTGCCATGTCTTGTGCCATATTTTGTGCTATGTCTTTAGCCATGTCTTGTGCTTTTTGCT
>CAZDAY010000088.1:0-3942 GCA_964503435.1 uncultured Treponema sp. | reverse complement strand
ATGTCTTGTGCCATATTTTGTGCTATGTCTTTAGCCATGTCTTGTGCTTTTTGCTCTGCTAATTCTTGAGCCATTTCTTCGGCACGCAGTTCTGCTTGAAACTTTATTTCTTGATCTAAGAACATATATTCATGCCTCCATCTTGCGTTCAGTTTTACGCGATTAACGATTTTGGAAATATTTTGTGAAAAGTTTGAATCGGATTCATTTTCGCACAAATACTTAAAAAACGACTTTAACTTTTCGTCTTTCATTCTATCATACATTTTGGCATTAAAAAATACTTTATGTGCTCCATCGTTCATTTTTATTTCCTGATTTTCAGCACAAATATTTTCAAAACTATAAACTGGCAATCCTTTTCCAAAAACATCACCTAAGCACAAAAAAATTACATAACTTTCTGCTAATTCGTTATAATTTTCGCCAGAAAATACACTGTCAACGTCCATTAAACCTTGATAATAGCGACTTCGCTTTGAAAGTGAAAGTTTTTTCGCAACGGAAGTTTGAACTTCTATATCAAAAGTTCTGCCACTTTTTTCTTTTACAAAAACGTCTAGCCGAATACCTTTAGAATCAAAATCGATTTTCATTGTACGTTCAGATTGCAAAATTTCAATGTAGTCAATTTTGATATTTAACAAAAGTTCAAGCATTTCTTTGCAAATTTCAGGTTCACTTTCCATAACTTTGCAAAAAATAAAATTGTCGGCGAAAGTTAGATTGTTCCACTTTTCTAATGGCGTTAATTCTGCAGATTTTTTCATAAAAAATTCCTTACAAGTAAAATGCTTACATATTTATATCTACCGATAAATTTTAAAATCCACAAAAATATTAGAAAATTTTTTGTTTTTTTTGATTAAATTTTTTGTGATAAGCAACGCTTGTTGCAGTGTACGTGGTTTCGATATGCCACTGGAAACTTCGTTGCGAATTCAAATACCGTGCGTGTGCTAAACGACAGAAGACTTAGCCCCGATTGTAGCACCTTTAGTCTCGGGCAAAAATCTTGTTCATTAGTGACAGATTCCGAAACAAATTCAGAATGACGACTTTTTTACAGACTGGCAGTATATTTTTTTTTGCCCGAGATGAGCGTGAGCGAAGTGCAGAAAGCGGGTTTTGTTTAGGGCAAATGCTTTGCAGAAAAAATTTGCGGTGAAATAACAAAATATGCTCCAAAGAAAAAATAATCACTTTGCTAAGTGCCAACTAAGTTTTAAAGCAAGCGCCAGTAGATTCAGAATTAATTTTGGAATGACACTTTAAGTAGCAACTTTAACAAAATTTTTTGACGTTTCGCTCAAGTCTAATTATATTAGAAGATAAAATCAAAAATTTAACACAAAATTTAAGAGGTTTTTATGGCAAAATATCAATTTCAAACGGAAGTTAACCAGCTTCTGAAGTTAATTATTCATTCAATGTATTCTAACAAAGACATTTTTTTAAGGGAAATTGTTTCAAATGCCTCTGATGCATTGGATAAACTTAAATATCTTACGGTTTCTGATGACAAATTTAAATCGCTGAATTTTAATCCAAGAATCGACATTAGTTTTGATGAAGACAAGAAAATTCTTACGGTTCAAGATTCTGGAATTGGAATGGATGACAAGGATTTGAGCGACAATTTAGGAACTATTGCTCGTTCTGGAACTAAGGCTTTTATTGAACAGCTTTCGCAAAGTGGAAATAAAAATTCTGATTTAATTGGACAGTTTGGCGTTGGTTTTTATAGTGCTTTTATGGCGGCAGACAAAATTGATGTTTACACAAGAAAGGCTGGCGGCGATAAAAAAGTTTGGCACTGGTCAAGCGACGGCACAAATTCTTACGAACTTGATGAACTTTCACCAGAAGATTCTGCATACAAAAAATATGGTTTTGACAAGGAAGATTCTTACGGTTCTGCCATTGAAATGCATTTGAATAAAGATTCTGAAGAATATGCGAGCCACTGGAAAGTTGATGAACTTATTAAAAAATATTCTAATCACATTGCTTTTCCGATTTTTCTTCACTACGAGCAAACTAAATACAACAAGGATGGAAAGGCTGAAGGCAAGGAACAAAAGGTTGAACAGTGCAATTCTGCAAACGCTCTTTGGAAACGCAGTAAATCTGAACTTAAAAAGGAAGATTATAACGAATTTTACAAATCGGTTTCTGGCGATTATCAGGATCCGCTGTTTTATGTTCATACGCATGCTGAAGGTACGCAAGAATACACAACTTTGTTTTATGTTCCGCAAAATGCTCCGTTCGACATGTATCAGGCGGATTACAAAAGTGGAGTAAAACTTTACGTAAAGCGCGTTTTTATTACTGACGATGACCGTGAACTTTTGCCAAGCTATTTGCGCTTTGTTCGTGGAATTATTGATTCAGAAGATTTGCCTTTAAATGTAAGCCGCGAAATTTTGCAACAAAATCGCATTCTTGAAACCATTAAAACGCAATCTGTTAAAAAACTTTTAAATGAATTCAGAAAAGTTGTTGAAAATGGTGAAAAATCTGCTGGTGTAGAAAATCCTGGCGACGAAGATAAACAGAATATTGAAAAATACCAAAAATTTGTTAAATATTACAATCGTCCGTTAAAAGAAGGTTTGTATTCTGATTTTACAAATCGTGATGAAATTGCTGAAATTATTCGCTTTAAGAGCACAGCAGAACAGGGAACTGGCGAAAACAAATGGACAAGTCTGGCTGATTATGTGCAGCGAATGAAAAATGGTCAAAAATTCATCTATTATATTACTGGCGCAAATGAACAAAATCTTAGAGCATCGCCTCTTCTTGAAGCATACAAAAATAAAGGTTTTGAAGTGCTTATTATGGATGATGATATTGATGACATTGTAATTTCGTCTTATGCAAAATACAAAGATTTTGAACTTAAAGCGGTAAATAGAGCTGGTAGCGACGATGAACTTGATGTTAACAAAGATGATGTTAAAAAGAAGGAAGAAGAATTTAAACCAATCCAGGAAAAAATTAAAAAGGCTTTGGGAGAACGCGTAAAAGATGTTGTTTTAAGTAAGCGACTTTCTGACAGCCCGGCCTGCGTTGTTCTTGATGAAAATGATCCTTCAATTCAAATGGAAAGAATGATGAAAGCCATGGGACAAAGTACAGGAAATATGGTAAAGCCAATTCTTGAAGTAAACATGGAACATCCTCTGATTAAAAAACTTCAAGGTCCTGTTGATGATGAATTTGTTGCGCAAGTAAGCGAAGTTCTTTTGGATCAGTCTTTGCTTATTGACGGCGAAGAATTAACGAATCCAGCAGAATTTGTTAAAGCATTAAATTCTTTACTCGCAAAATAAATTTTTTAGTTGATTATGTCATTGCCGTGTTCGTATTAAAACTAGTGTTGCGTTCACGGCAATCTATTAGTAAAATTATACAAAATCTGTAAAAAAAATAATTTTTGCTATTGACACAAAATCGTAAAGTCAATATAGTATTATCACATTGAGCAAATGCTCCCTTAGCTCAGTCGGTAGAGCAACGGACTGTTAATCCGTGTGTCGCTGGTTCAAGCCCAGCAGGGGGCGAAAAGACTTCTGTTAACGCAGAGGTCTTTTTTTATTTTAAAATATTTTTTTAATGTAGTAAAATTGCAAGTGCTTGTTTACAAAAACAATATCATTGTTGCACTTAACATTCTGGTTTATGTGTACAAATATTTTTTCCAGTAAAGCCTAGCCCCCCCCCGATTTTTCTTGAGCTCCTGTCAATAACGATAATTTTTTCTTCGCGAAAATTATCAGGGTTTTCTGTTATTTACGCCGACTTGCTCGAAACTTCGTTGCAATTTACCTTGTCGGCACCTTAAGTGGAAGTGCGAAAAGCGGGGTTTGTTTTTTTTTTTTGGGGGGGGGCGGACTGTTAGTACAAAAAATTTTATGCTTAACATTTAAATAT
>CAZDAY010000087.1:0-6878 GCA_964503435.1 uncultured Treponema sp. | reverse complement strand
GCAAAATTTTCTGTTAGCAAAAAGATCTTCTGTTTAACCGGCAAAATTTTCTGTTTAGAAAAAAGTCTTCTGCCTGCCGACAACTTCTCTGTAATCAGCAAAATCTTATATTTTAGCAAAAAATTTTTTGTGCCATAAAAATCCATTGCTTGCACCAAAATCATCTGCAAGTACAAAAAAATCCTCTGGGAACAAAGAAAGCAAAGCGTTTATTTTTTTTCGTATAAACAAGCCCACTGAGTTTTTAAAAATTCAAATTTTGTATCCATTCCAAAAAGACTTTCTGAATGTCCAATAAAAAGATATGAATCTTTTGACATTGAATTATAAAAACGGTCAATAGTTGCTTTTTGTGCGGCTTCATCAAAATAAATTAAAACATTACGACAAAAAACTACATCAAAATTTCTAGCGCCCATGTCATAACGTAAATTGTGGTAGTCGAATTTTATTGTTTTCATCAATTCTGGTTTAACCTGATAACCGCCATCAGCCTTTGTAAAAAATGTTGCCAGATAATTTTGTGGAATTCCAGAAATTCTTGAATCAGAATAAAATCCTTGCTGACCAACCATAAGCGATTTTAACGAAATATCAGAAGCGGTAATTTCAAAAGTGTAAGGTGCCGGAAGTTTATCCTTTAATAACATTGCGATTGTGTAAGGTTCTTCACCAGTTGAACAGCCTGCGCTCCAAATATGAATTTTTGTTTCCATCAGTTTTTTCTTTTTTTCGATTAAATGCGGAACAACATAATTTATAAGTGCATCAAAGTGCGGCTGGTTTCTGAAAAATCTGGTTAAGTTTGTTGTAATGCTGTCAAGAAAAACCTTAAATTCTTCTGAATCAGTTGTTATAAGATTATAATAATCTTCAAGGTTTTCCATTTGTTTTTCACGCAAACGTTCCTTTAAGCGACTGTCGAGAATAGATCTATTCGTTTCTGAAAATGTGATTCCACTTGAATCGTAAATTAACTTGCGGAATTTTTCAAATTGTGAATCTGTAAGCAACTCTGCCATATCTTGTAATTATAACCTCCTAAAATCGAATTGTAAAATAAAAGTTTATTTTCAATATTTAAAATAAATTTTTATTTCCAAAGATTTGTAGGATTCACACTTCTTCCGTTCTTATAAACTGTAAAATGAAGATGTGGCCCTGTGCTCATTCCCGTACTGCCAACTTTTCCAATAACTGTGTTTGTGTATACAAAATTACCTTTTTTACAGACTATTTTGCTTAAATGTCCGTACAATGTTTGATATCCAGAATGATGTTTTACAATAATATAATTTCCGTAAACTTCGTTGTAAGAAGTTTTTATAACAGTTCCTTCGAGCGCCGGAAAAACTGAAGTTCCTGATGGGCATGCCATATCAATTCCGCCGTGAAAAGTTCGCTTTGAAGAATCAAACGGGCTGTCTCGCCAGCCATACAACGAAGAAAAATAATACCAGGAATGAATTGGTTTTTTAAATAAATCGCCGTTGATTTCCTGTCTTGTAACCCAGTCGAGTGCTGCGTCTGGAACAAAAATTGTGCTGCCTGCCTTTAAATTTGATGTGATTTCCAGATTGTTTGCGAGCGCACATTTTGTTGCGTCAACTTTATATTTTTGTGCAATGCTTTCTGGCGTTTCTGAGTCAGATTTTACCGTGTAAAGAATTCCAGACATTGAAGGAATTTTTAAATACTGACCGATTTGTATAAGACGCGAAGATTTTATGCTGTTTACGCTTATAATTGTGTCCGAAGTTAAATTAAATTCATCAGCAATAAAACCAATCATATCGCCTTTTTTTACTCTGTAAGAAAAGTAAGAAACTGTATTTTGATTTTCAATAATATTGCCATTTTCATCAAAATTTAAATTTTGTGTGCTTAATTCATTTAAATTTTCGTTTAAGTTTAAATTGTTAAGTTCTAAAATTGTGTCCTGTGTTAATTCTGAATAAGACGGATTTTCTGCTCCACCTTTAGCATTTTTGTTCTGAAAGTGAATTATGCAAAGTGTAATTAAAAAAACAAGAACTAAGCCCAAAATCACCGAAAGTGAATATATAAATACTAATTTTATGCGTTGTCTAAAAATAAGTTTTTTACTGTAATTCATCTGGTTGAAAAATTCCAATTTTTTCATAAAAATTCGTCCTAAGTTTAACAATTATATTACTTTTTTTTATAGTTTTTTTGTTATTTCAAAAATTTCTTGTGATAAAATTTCATTTTTTGTTTAAACCAATTAAGTAAGTTTCAAAAGATTCTGTGCGACATGCCTGAGGTTTAAATCCCTTTGCCGAAGTAAAAATTTCTTTCATTTTTTGAAGTTCCTTTTGCTGAGCGCCATTTTGAAAAATTTTTACACAGAAATTTCCACCTTGTTTTAACATTTCCTGCGCATAAAAAATCGCCATTTCAACAAGACTTTTTGAGCGTGCCGTATCGATTGTTCTGTTGCCAGTTGTTAAAGGAGCCGCATCACAAACAACAAGATTGTAAGGTCCAAGTGCCTTTATTTGCTCCCGAATTTCCTGACTTAACAAATCGCCTTGTAAAAACACAAGATTGTCGCCTTTTACAGATTTTGAAAGCGGATTTAAATCGCAAGAAACAACTTTGCCGGTTTCATCTAAATTTCTTAAAAGCCATGTTGTCCAACTTCCAGGAGCAGAACCTAAATCAAGGACATTGTAATTTTTTTTGAGAATTCCAAATTTTTGATTGATTTCTTGAAGTTTGTAAACGCTTCTTGCGGGATAACCTTCTTTAAATGCCTTTTGTGACCAAAAATCTGGTTTTTTATACAAATTTTCCTTTGCTGACATACTTTATATTTCGGTAGAAAATTTGCTGAATTTTAGTGATTTTTTCTTTTTTGAAGATTTTGGATAAAGTGGCAATCTTCTGTTTAGCAGAAAATTTTTCTGGCGTGTATAAATTTTAATATCGTGTTGCCATAGATTGTCATGTTTCAACGTTGCGGATACTGAGCAAAGCCTAAATGCAACAACTGCACCCGACAATAGCGTTTTTTTTCAAATTATTTTTGCGCCGATTTTTTTTACGAAAAATTCCATATTTGCCTGCACAAATGCGAAAAAGTAAAGGCAGAACAATAAAACAAAACTCATGGCGGTAACGAACGAAAGGAACGATGTTGAAATAGATTTTGTTAAGATGTTTGCTAAAATCATGCTGATGATGAGAATTATTCCAACAAAAACCCAGGTTGTAAACGAAACCTTGCTCTTTTTTGGGTTATAATCTGGGTCGATTTGCTGAACAATTTGCGTAATTTCCAGAGAATTTACCGGAGATTTTATTTTTAGCGGTTCAGCAGCAATTTTTTCGGCTTGACTTAGCGAACGTATTATTTTTCGGCAATCTTTGCATAACAGAAAATGCATGGAAAGTTTTAACGGTATTTTTTGATTTTTATCTAGCAAGAGATAATCGTTTAAGTAATCATCACAAGTTTTTTTCATTTTTTTGTTCCTCTTTTTGTTATGTTTATTGTGGACTGGCGGTTTTGCCAGCAGATTTTCGGTTTTTCAGTTGACCGACGCTTTTCTTAGCGAAGCGGAAGTTTTGCTGTAGACCGGCAGTTCCTAGAAAAAAGTCGCAAGTTTTATGTTCCAGCGAAATCTTTCAACTTCTGCGCTAAAATTTTCTTTGCTCTAAAAATATGCGATTTTATTGTGTTCACAGGAAATCCCGTAATTATAGCAATTTCATCCAGCGAAAAATCATAAAAAAAGTAAAAATCCAGACAAACCGCATAATTTTCTGGCAACTCTTTTATTGCTTCTCTGACCGCCTGCTTTGTAAAGTTCAAAAGATTTTCTTTTTCCGGAGAATGCATACTCGACTCTAAAATTGTTTCATCAGCAATACTTTCATATTCTGTGTTTTTGTTTTTAGAATAAACCGCAGTTGTGTAAGCAATGCGTGTAAGCCAGGTTGAAAATCTGCTTTCTCCTTTGAAATTTGAAAGATTCTTATAAACTTTAAGAAAAACTTCTTGCTCAAAATCTTCACAGTCAGCCTTGTTGTGAAAAAAACTCATGCCAACCGCAGTAACTCTCGCTTTGTATAAGGCAATAAGTTCCGCAAATGACTGAGAATTTCCCTTTAAAGTTTCTTTGATGAGTTTAAGATCTTTTTTGTGCGAAATTAAATTTTCTTTGCTCTTTTGAAAATCATTCTTCATCAGATTTGTTGTTTTTGAAATTTGGGTTTAACTTGTAAAAAATAATGAACATAATTCCCAAAGCCAAAGGTACTAATCCTCCAAGTAGTGAATAAGAAAGTCCCTGAATAAGTGCAAAAATCAGTGTAAGAACAATTCCAATTCCAGTAAGACAAAGTCCAGTTAAAAGCGAAAAAACTTGAAGATTGATTTTAGGTTCCTTGTAAGTGTGTTGAATCATGCGAAGTTTATTTTCTCTGTGTCGCCATAGAATTGTAAAAAACAAGATCACTGCACTCACAACAATTCCAACGATTGGGATAAGAGAAAGTAAAACTTGTGCTGCTGGAGTTAATGACGTCATAAAATTACCTCTAATTATTTAGACAAAAAATTTATTTTTTAGTTGCATTTTTTTTCTGATTTTTTGGAGCATATTTTTTTAGTTGACTCTTAGCACGTCATTGAAGAATGAAACAACGTGGCAATCAACTGATACTCGTATTTACAAACTAACATCTTTTGCAGTTTTATGGGCTTTTTATGCTAAGATGCCGCCCCAAACAAAACCCGCTTTTCAGGGTTTCGGCTTGTCGCCTACATTGCTTTGCAACTCGCTCATCGCTCGCCCTTACAATCGGGGCTAGGTCTTTTATATTTTTCGCTAAAACAGAAGATGGCGATAAGAATGTCAATCATCGAATAAACATATATTCATCAAAATACAAAGTTCTTATTTGCCCCAAAACTAAGTTTTCATTTAATTCCTGCAAAAGTTCCTCTTTGATTTTCTTTTCACCTTTTTGCCTTAGTTCGTCTTCTGTGTATCGAGTAAAATATTCTGTAATTATAGATTCTTCCATGCGTTCTTTTTGCGAAAGTTCTTCGTAAAATGTTTTGTCGCCAGACGGATAAGTAAACCATGCCGAAATTACAACTGTTGTGCCAAATCCCTGCTGATTTTCTGCCTTTGTGTGTGTTCTGATTTGCTTGAGTTGTGTAAAAGCATCAACTTTGTCAGAAGTTTTTGAACTGTAATTTACAACTTTTGCTGGCTCAGGGTCGGCAATTCTGTAATTTTCAGTTGCACGCGGACCTTTTACAAAAAGAATTATAATTGTGGCTAAAATCAAAAATGCCAGGAGAAATACAATTATCCACTGTAAAATTTTATTTGTTTTTGAAATATTAAAGTTCAAATTTTTTCCTCAGTAAAATCAGCCAACTTGAAAATCTTTTAAAAGTGCCAAAGTTCTTGTGTTTGCCTTTCCATCTTTATCAAGAGAACCGGGAATTCTTGCTTCTAATTCCACTGCGCTTTCTAACCATTCTTCTTTTTCTATTGTACCATTTTTTCGGAGCAATTCAACCAGATAAGATTTTTCAAGCGGAACTGAATATTTTTTGAGCGAACCTAAAAGTTTTTCTGTAATCAGTTCGAGCAGTTTTTCAAAACCAAATTGCGTTTTCGCACTTACATAAATTGCATCTGGAAAATTTGCATTTAACATAGAAACTATTTCTGGCGAATTTTCGATTTTGTCAAATTTATTTAAAATCACAAGTTTCTGAATGTCTTGAGCGTTAATTTCCTGCAAAACTTTCATAACTTGATTGTATTGTTTTACACATTCTGAATCACTTGAATCAACAACAATCAAAAGTAAATTTGCAAGCGCACTTTCTTCCAAAGTTGATTTAAATGCGTCAATTAAAGTATGCGGAAGATTTGAAATAAAACCGACCGTGTCCGTAATTAAAACTGAAGAACCTTCCGCTAGTGCCAGTTTTCTTGTGGTTGGATCAAGAGTTGCAAAAAGTTTGTCTTCTACAAAAACATTTGCTCCGGTTAAGGCATTTAGCAAACTTGATTTTCCAGCGTTCGTATAACCAACTAAAGCGCAAGTTTGAGTGCTTGTTCGTTCTCTTTGTTTGCGTTGAGTTTCGCGGTTAACTGCAACTTGCTTAAGTTCCCTTTTAATTTCTACAATTTTATCTTCAATCTGGCGGCGATCAAGTTCGAGTTGTGTTTCTCCAGAACCCTTTGCTCCGTAAGAACCTCCACGCTGACGAGCAAGTTCGCCGTAAGTGTGCCGTAATCTTGGCAGAGAATAAATCAATTTTGCAAGTTCAACCTGTAAACTTGCTTCTTTAGTTTGCGCTCTTTGGGCGAAAATTTTTATAATCACTTCGTTGCGGTCAAAAACAGGAATTTCTGCAAGTTTTTCCCAATTCCTTTGCTTCGACGCTTGAATTTCAAAATCAAAAATAATGCAGTCAGCAAAAATCTCTTTTGCACGGTTTACAATTTCTAAAGTTTTTCCCGTTCCAATTCCATAAGTTGCATTTGTTTCAATTCGGTTTAAAATAATCGTGTCAAGCGTTTCAAAACCCAAAGTTTTAACCAAATCTTTAAGTTCTTTTGGCTCTCCGCCAGTTGAATCATTTTTTTGTGCTGGTGGCGCAACAAGTAAACATTTTACTTTTTTTTCTTCTTCTGCTCTAACTTCGACCATATTTTAAATTATAACAAATTCTATAGTTTTATTGCAGTTTTTTTAAAATTTTGACGATATTTTATAAGAAATTTTATAATATAAAAATTTGTTTAGCTGATTGTTTTGGGTTTTCTGATTTAAGGCGATTTTTGATGATTTTGCTTGCTGGCGATTTTTATGTTTTTTTG
>CAZDAY010000086.1:4679-6971 GCA_964503435.1 uncultured Treponema sp. | reverse complement strand
ATTTCCCACAAAAAAAGACCTTGAGGCGGAGCTGTAATTCCTGCATTTTTCCGATTCAAACTTTCCAAAACATTTTTAAAATCAAGAGGCGATTTATTTTTATGCTCAAATTCAATTAAAGTTCCAGTAATCGAACGAACCATTTTCCACAAAAACGCATTTGCTTCAATTTCAAAAACCAGAAGATTTTTATTTACTTTGTCCCAATAAAATTCTGCCTTGTTGATATATCGAAAAGTTGAAAGACTTTTATCGCCGCTGGATGCAAAACTTGCACAATCAATTTCGCCTTTTAAGCACGAAGACATTTCATTTAAAACATCAAGATTTGGCTTGTACGGAATAAACCAAACATAACGGCTGTCTTTAGCAAAAGGATTTTCCTGCGTTTGAATAAAATATCTGTAAGTACGCGAAGTTGCAGAAAATCTGGAATTAAAATTTTCATCAACAAATTTTGCCTTGTGAATTCGAATGTCTTTTGGAAGCAAAGAATTTAATGCTTTAATATAGTTTTCTTCGGGAATTGAATCTACGGGAGAAAAAAAATTTGCCGCTTGAGCCATTGCGTGAACGCCACTATCAGTTCTTCCAGAGCCATAAAGATTGATTTTTTGTTTAAACATTTTTTCAAGAGCATTTTCAATTTCGCCCTGAACTGTGCGAACCGCTTTTCCATTATCAGATTTGTCTTGCCGCTGCCAGCCACAAAAATCCGTGCCGTCATAAGAAAGTGTTAATAAAATATTTTTCATAATTTTTATTTTGATGATTTTAGTTTAGAAAATTCTAACATTCAAAATTTCATCTTTCTGATTTTTTTCGAATTTACGTCAATCTGCACTAAAAATATTGTTTGATGAAAGTTCTGCTGAAATTTTATCATACAAAGAACGAGCTGTTTCCAGAAGCGGACCGGGCTTTGCCTTACTTGAGCGACCTAAACCGAAAATCCGTGCAATCGCCTTTTTAGATTCATCAAGTTTTTTTAATCTCAATTCTTCATCTTCGTGCTGACCATATTTATATTCAAGCAAACCAGACAAATAAATTACTCCATCATAACCGTAATTCTTATCACTATCAGGACCAAAATTTCCAACACTTTCAATAGATTCAATTCTGCCAGTTTCATTTATTAAAGTCTGCTGATAAAAAAATAAAGCCTTTCTGTAAAAAACCTGCGCAATATAATCGTAATTATGACCCGGGCAAACATGATTTAAATCTTTGCAAAGCCAGGCTAATCTTAAACAAATCATTCCGCGCTTAAAAGTCGGAGCATAAGCAATATCAACTTTTTCATAACAAAGCAAGGCTGCAAAATACATTGCACAACCATCATAAAGATTGCGTTCATGTTTTACATTAAAATACGGAAAAATATTTTCTATGCTTGCCTTTCGCTCTTCTGTGCAGGATTGAATTCTTGAAAAAGTCGCAGCATCTTTTATGTCAGTAAAATCTTTCCAAAAAAACGCAGCGTTACATTTTGGACAACAGCCAATATCATAAATCAGCGGATAAACTCGACCAAATTTTTTTGAAGGTTCAAAATTTCTGTGAAGTTCGTCGGTTAAATTTCCGGCAATCATTCTGCCGCCACCCTGGTGCATTACTTCTTGATCAAAAGGTTTTCCGCAAACCGGACATTCCATTTTAGTTTTTGCCCAATACGAAATTGCAGGCTTTTTTTCTTCTGAAGGTTTAGAAGCGTTAGGTTTTATTTTTGCATAAGTTGGCATAGTTTCCTCCGTTTTGATTTTTAAATTTGACTTTTAGAAATTCTGCTTTTAGAAATCCTAAAGAACAAAAAATTTCAAAACTTTATTCTATTTTAAAATGAATTAAGAATCAGTTTCAATAATTACATAAGAAATTGCATACTCTTTTTCGTGACTCAGCGAAATATGAATTTTTGATTTTTTTCCCAGCATTTTTTCAAAAAAAGATTTTACATTACCTTCGAGTTTTAATTCGGGCTTTCCATTTTTATTGGTTTGAACATAAATTTCTTTTAATTTAAATGATGAAAAACCAGTTCCAAGCGCTTTTACAAATGCTTCTTTTGCAGCAAATCGTGCAGCATAATGTTCGCAAAGTCTGGTAAAACTTATATTATTTTTTTTGCAGATTTCTTTATCAGAAAAAAAACGATTCAAAATTTTTTCATTTTCAAGCCATTTTTTAAAACGCGAAACTTGTACAATATCACAGCCAATTCCATAAATCATTTTTATTTTTTGTCCTTGCAGGGGATTTTTCGCTCGCAGAAAATTTTCGGTTAAACAG
>CAZDAY010000086.1:0-4579 GCA_964503435.1 uncultured Treponema sp. | reverse complement strand
AACAGCAAAATTCTCTGGCGTGCAAAAAAAATCCGCTGGTTAAACAGAAGATTTTCTGGTTAACAGCAAATTTCTCTGGTTAAACAGCAAAATTCTTATTCATCATCAGAACTTTCGGAATCATCTTCAAGTTCATCATAAACATGCTTTTTTGTTGTAATTGTAATTTTTTCAGGTTCCGTAGAAATCAAAGTTAATCCAGCAGGAATTTTCACATTAACTTCCAATTCCCAATCGCCTTCATCATTTACAAACGAACAGTCAACAAAGGCATTTATTTGCGAAACCGTAAGTTTTTCCAATACCGGCAAATCACCTTCAAGTTCAACATTTACAAAAAGATTTTCATTTGTAACTTCAATATCATCAAAAAGATTTTCATAAGCCACAGGAATATTTTGAAATGAAGTTTTTTCAACTTTAGGTTTTATTTCAACATTTACAACAAAAGAATTTGCATCAAGAACATTTATTAGGGAATTTGTATTTACAAGATTTAGCGTGCTAGTTTGATCTTGAAACGCGCCTTCAATACTCATGGCACTTGTTGAAATTGATTTTATTTTGCTAAGCATTGATTTTGGACCAACAACAGTAACAACTTGCGGTTCCACGCTAACATTTCCTTTCTCATAACCGTAAGCAGGATTTCCTACAATAGCAGGAACAACTTTTAAAGCACCAACAGATTTTTCTTCCAAAGTTACAGAAATTTTTTCTGGTTTTATATTTATTTCAATCGGCTCCATTAAAATGGCTCTGTCGCTTAAATTCAAAATAACCGGAGCATCAAAAGTGCCTTCATTAACTTGATTATTCAAATCTATACTTGCAGAAAAATCATTTTCAGATAAGGCAGCAATCTGTTCTCTGTCGCCACGCACACTTACTCTTACAAATCGTTTCCGCCCAAGTTCAGAAGACGGAATCATCATACCATCATTTTGAACATTCACTAAAATTGTAAAATTTTTTCTATCTAAACTTGCATATTGATGAAAAAGATAAGTAATAAGTGCAATACAAAAACAGCACACAAGAGGAAGCGCATCTTTATAAAGTCTTTCAAGAAATTGCTTTGTGTTCATCTATTGTATCCTCAATTTTTTTTGCTTCGGGTGTAATGTCAAGTTCATTTTCAAGAATATTTGTAACCTGCTCAATACTTAAATCATAATGTAATTTTGAATCATAAGCCAAAGAAAAAGCGCCAGTTTCTTCACTAACCACAAGAATTACTGCATCACTAACTTCACTCAAACCAAGCGCCGCTCTATGCCTTGTACCAAAAGTTTTTCTAATATCATATTGCTGACTTAACGGAAGAAAACAGCCAGCCGAAATAAGTTTCCCGCCTTTCACAAAACATGCACCGTCATGCAGCGGAGTGTCGTGCCCAAAAATCGTAACCAGCAAATTTGATGTAAGATCAGCATTTATAAAGGTTCCGGTTTTCATAATATCTTCCATTTTAGTTTGCCTAAGAAAAACAACCAGCATCCCTCTTCTTTGTTGAGAAAGCATTTGTGCCGCAATTACAACTTGGTCAACGTAAGTGTGTTTTGTATGTTTGCCAGCCGTAAACCATTGAGTTTGCCCAAGTTTCAAAAATATTTTTCTAAGTTCCGGCTGAAAAACAATAGCCGCTGCCATAATAATTCCCGGAGCAATAAGATCAAAAATCCATTTCAATGTTTTCAAATCAAGAAGAGCAACAAAACCATAAGCAATGCCAACTATAATTGCCGCTTTAATAAGTTGCATAGCGTTTGTCTTTGTAATAATCTGATATGCTTCAAACAAAAGAAAAGTAAGTAATCCCACATCCAAAACGGGACGAATGTAATCATAAATTTTTAGAAATGCACTTAGTGGATCCAATTTTTACCTCTTTAGGTAATAAAATTTTAACTGATATCAAATAATTTTAACACGTCAGTTAAGTCAAGGCAAGTTATCAAGCAAGTTATCAGCCCAATTTGTTTTAATTTTCAGATTGTCTTTAATTTTTTATTTTTCTGGACGGAATTTTTCTTTTTTACAAAACATTTTTCTTCATTCCGGGAAAATATTTTTCTGCAAAACCGCACTTTCGGGGTTCCACATTCGTTTCATTGCTCCACTTTGTTCCGCAACTCGCTTAGTCTGCTTGTAAGCAGCCACGCTCGCCCCTACAGCACGGCGTAAGTCCTCTGCCACTACACAAATGCACAAAATTCATTTGCAATTTTTTCTGGAGAAAGCCCCGCAAAATCAAGAACTTGAGAGCGAGTTCCGTTTGCCACAAAAAAATCAGGAAACGACAGAATTTTGCTTTTAATTTTTGCAGTTTTTCTGTTCTGATGCAAAAGATTTTCAAGATAAACGCTCATAGAACCATTTTTTACGCCATCTTCTGCAAACAAAATATTTTTATAATTTGAAGCAATTTTTATAAATTCATCTTCGTCAAAAGGTTTTATAAAACGCAAAGAATAAATATCAGCGTAAATATTTTTTGAATTCAAAAGTCCGCATGCCTTGTTAACTTCGTAAAAAAGACTTCCTGTGCACACAATCAAATTTTCAGCTAAACTTTGAGATTTATCTGATTTTAAATAAACGCCCCTGCCTTCTTCAAGTTCACAATCAAATTCAGTAAAATTTTTTGGAACCTTTAATTTTGGATATCTGATTGCAACAGGACCAGAATTTTTGTTCAAAGCCCAATCTATACATTTTTCAAAATCAATTTTTGTTGCAGGACTTAAAATTTTTAAATTTGGAATTGGCCGAAGCAAAGAAATGTCAAATATTCCCTGATGAGTTTCGCCATCACCACCAACAGCCCCGGCTCTGTCAAGTGCAATTAAAACATGACGGTTTTGCAGACAAACGTCTTCTATAATTTGGTCAACAGAACGCTGAATAAAAGTAGAATAAATCGCAACAACACTTTTCATTCCGCCGGCAGCAAGTCCGCCAGCAAAAGTAAGCGCATGTTCTTCTGCAATTCCCACATCAAAAAAGCGTTCTTTAAATTTCCTTGAAAATTCATCAAGACCAGTTCCCTTTGACATAGCAGCCGTAATTGCCACAATTTTTGAATCTTTTTGCGCAAGTTTTACCAGAGTCTTACCAAAAACATCCGTAAAAGTCATTCCTGCATTATGTTCAGTATCAGAAGTTGAAGAAGAAAGTCCATTTTTTACATCAAAAGGAGAAACTCCATGGTATTCAGAAGGATTTTTTTCTGCATTTTCATAACCCTTGCCCTTTTTAGTAACCACGTGAATTACAACTGGACGGGGGATTTCTTTTGCTTTTTCAAAAACTCTTTCCATCTGTTCTAAGTTATGACCATTTAAAGGTCCCACATATTCAAATCCCAAATCAACAAAAAGATTATTTGTAAGAAAAAGTCCTTTTAGTCCGCGTTTTAATCTATAAATAAATTTTCCAATCGAGCGGTTAAAATAAGGAATCATATCAACAGCACGATCAAATTTGTGTCTAAAACTTTGATACGCAGAAGTTGTTGTAAGTCTTGAAAGATATCGGGAAATTGAACCAACATTTTTGCTGATGGACATTTGGTTATCATTTAAAATAACAATCAAATTTCTGTTTAATTGACCTGCATGACTTAAACCTTCAAAAGCCATTCCTCCAGTTAAAGCGCCGTCTCCAATTACAGCAACAACCTTGTCATTTCTGCCTTGAAAATTCCATGCCGTAAGAAGTCCAAGTGCCGAAGAAATTGAAGAAGAAGCGTGCCCTGCATCAAAATAATCGTGTTCACTTTCTTTTATGCGTGTAAAACCTGAAATTCCATTTTTCTGCCTGAGAGTGTCAAATTCTTGATAACGGCCGGTAAGAAGTTTGTGCGTATAACATTGATGACTTACATCCCAAATAATTGCATCTGAAGGACTGTTAAAAACTTTGTGCAAAGCTAAGGTTAATTCTACAACGCCAAGATTACTCGCAAGGTGCCCGCCATTTGCTGCCACAGTTGAAATAATTTTTTCTCTTATTTCACTTGCAAGAACATTCATTTCTTGTTGATTTAAATTTTTTAAATCACCTGGCGATTTTATATTTTCCAGCAGCAATTTTAATCCTCTTCGTATAATTTTTATTTGCAAAAAAAAGACCGCAGTGGCTAAAACAACCGCGGTCTTCTTTTAGTTCGTAAGATAAAGCCATAAGTAAAATTTAATTACTTATTCTTATGACGATTTCTTCTAAGCTTCTTCTTTCGCTTATGTGTCGCGATCTTTGCGCGCTTTCTTTTCTTACCACAAGGCACGATAGGACTCCTTAAACTTAAAATTTTAAGTGCCTACAATTATGATTATTTTTTATAATTACGTCAAGATAATTCCACATGGAAATCCACGGAAATCAGTTTTTAATCCAACAAGTCAAGTAAAAGTTCATTCAAAAACAACAATCCTTTACCAGAAAGGACTGCACAAACGTTTTTCCCAAAAATTGATTTCTTAAAACAAGCGTAATTCTTGCTTACAAAATCATTCCAAACAGAACTTTTTTCAAGCCTATTTTCTAAATTCCCAAAGTAAGGATTTAAATTTTT
>CAZDAY010000085.1:0-7154 GCA_964503435.1 uncultured Treponema sp. | reverse complement strand
AAGTGCAAAGTTTAGAAACCGGCGAAATTGAAATTTTTATTAACAATACTCTGTGCTATACAATTTATTCTCCAATTTTAACTTACGGGGCAGTTGGTATTTTTGAAATGCTTGATGAATATGATTTAACAAATTATTCTCCATCTTCGCCAATGATTAGCCTTTATCAAATAAATAAACTTCAAAAAATTTTTTAAATTGCAGTGAATTGCGTGCATTGTTATTTCTTCAATCGGTAAAAGTTCTCAAAAAACTGTAAACATTTTGCTTGGCGTTGCGGCTGCTTGCGGTGGACTTGCATTGCTTGTTGAATGAGTTTAAGCGAACTTGAACCATTAATTTAGCATCTGTTTCAAAATAGAAGGGTTGTCTAAAAAGAATGAAACACGGTGGTTGAACTTGCGACGAAGTTTCTAGTGGGTTTTCGAAACCTTTAGATTGAGCAACGTCGAAACACTCAATGACCGCTACGTTCTAAACTTTTTAGACAGCCCCCCCATGACAGTTTTTATGCTAAGTGCCAGTAGATTGCCACGCCTTTAAGTTTGCAATGATGCGGAAATCATTAAATCTCTGTGAATGTGAGTTTAGAAAGTTTTACGTTGTTGCCTGAAGATGCCGCACCTAGTTCGTAAGTTCCTGCACTTAAAGTTAATATTTTGTTTGAAATATCAACGCTGCCGTTTTTTGTGCTTGGTAAAGAATCAAGCGAAACCTTTTCGCCGTTAAGCATTGCCGTTCCGTTAGCAGAAGAAATTGCAATTCCATACAAAGCACTTTGATTATTTCCCAAAATTTCTGTAGCACAAAAATTCATTGCCTTTTTAAGCGTAAATTTTACACTGCCTTGTTGCACACCGCCAGAAAGTTTTAGAACAACATAATCTTGGTCAATTCTTGCAGAAACCGCAATATTGTTTACAACTTGAACATCAGCGTTTGCTTTTTGAGCCACAAATCCGCCAGAAACATTCATTTCATAATCGCCTGCAACAAGTCCTTCAAGATTTATAAACTTAGGGCAACCTTCGCTTTTAGAACAAATTGCCGCTTCTTCATTTGAAGAATATTCTGTTTGACAATTTAAGCAAAGTGCATATTTTGGACAATCAATTTCAAGAGCACAATTTTCACTTCCTTTTTGACTTTCGTAAGAAGTTCCGCAGTTTAAACAAAAATATGATTCGCCACTATCAATTAAAGCCTGAACACTTCCAGTTTTATGTTCAACTTCTTCAAGCCTAATAGAATAAGACGAAATATCTTTGCCATTCGCCCAAATTCCAATGTAATAACGTGCCGTATTTTCAAGAATTTCAAAGCAAAACGAAGAATTTTCTGCGCTGAGTTCTAAATGTTTTTGGAAACTTCCGTTTGCGGCAAAAATAACAATTTCTGGAAAAATATCATTTTCGCTAACTTCAACATAAGCACAAATTTCCTTTCCGCCCTTAACTTGAACCTTAAAAAATTTCATTTCGCCGTTAGAAAGAGATGAACTTTGTGCATCAGAATTTACTGGGATTGTGTAAAAACTTGCACTTGCAACAGAATCTTCGAGAATTTCAACTTGTTTAGAATTTGAACCCTTAGAAATTATATTTCTGCTAGAATCTAAAAGTTGAATTTCCAACATTCCTTCTTCGTAAATAGCACAAGGAATTTTGTTAAAAGTAAAAGTGTAGTTGTAGCCGGCGAGATTTAATTCTGATGATTCTGCGCTAACTGCCGTTTTTTCAGCTTTAGATAAATCTACATCTTCAAGATATTCAAATTCTCCAGTTGAATTATAAGCAAATCTTACACTGACGGTTTGTGGAGCAACTGCACGTGAAGTAAGATTTGAACTTTGCGATAAAGATGAACTTGAATCAGAAGATGAATTTCCAAGTAAATTGTAGTTTGGAATGAACATTGAAACTTGAGCCGAACCAAAATTAGGATTTTTAGATTCGCTGGGAAAAGAATTTTGTTCGTCCTTACCAGAAGCACTTTTTTCAGACAAAAAATTTGAACAACTTGCGAAAATCGCAATAAACGCAAAAGAACTAAAACCCAATAGAACTTTTTTAAAATTTGATTTTTTCATTTTTCCTCCGTAAAAAAATCGTTTTAACCAAAATTAAAATTTGGTCTTACTATTTATCTACGCGTAAAATGAAAAAAACGCAAAAAACTTGCAAAAAAATTTAAAAATTTACAAAAAAAATAAAAAAAAAGCGACAAACGTCAAAAAAATTGTCGTTCATCGCTATTAAACGCAAAAAGCTTAAAACTTACTAAAAACATATGCTGAAACGAGTTCAGCATGACGCATTTTTCCAAATTTAAAAAACTTGAAATTAAGGCTACTTAAGAAGCCTGATCTTTTAAAAATCCGCCAAAATTTTTCAAATAATCAATAAACGAAGCATAAGACAAAATTACGCAAACAGCAAAAAATCCCCAGCAAACATATTTTAAAACATCAAAAGTTCCGCTAGAAAAATTCCACAAAGCAGCAAGCCCAGTTCTTTTTAAACCTTCAACAATCAAAACTATAAAACAGGACGCAACATAAAAAACAGTTTTTAACTTTCCGCCTTTTCTGGCAGCAATGGCAACTCCAGATTTAGCAGCAACCATTCTCAAAAAGTTCTGACTAAATTCTCTGTACAAAATTAAAACGTAAAGAACAATCGGCATATATCCGCCAAAACAAAACGCTGCAAACATAGAAAGATGCAAAAAAACGTCAGCAAAAGGATCAAACATTTTCCCAAAATCGCTAACTTCATTATTTTTTCGAGCAAAATGTCCGTCCAAATAATCCGTAAATTCCGCAAAAGCCAAAACTGGAATGCACAAACAAATTGAAAGAATTGAAAGCAAACTTCCATCTTGTGCCTTAAACCAAATTGGCAAATAATATATAACAAAAATAACTGGCGCCAAAATTAAGCGTAAAAGTGTAAATTTATTTGAAGTTTTCATAGATTTAATATAATGGATTTTTTAATTTTAGTACACAAGAAGATTTTTTGTGTTTATTTGTGTTTGCTTGGAGAATACACTGGAAGTATTTTTTATTAAATGTGCTAAGCGTTAGTAGATTGCCACGTCCTTACATTCCTTGCAATGACACAAGACTGATAATAGATTTTTTTGCCGAGATGAGTGTGAACGTATTCGCAACTAAGTTTCAAGCGAGTGCGAAAGGACGGTTTTATTTAGGACGAAGTGTTAGTACAAAAAAGTTTCTCTGAAAAGATAAGAATTTGTTCCAAAAAAATTAAGTGTAGGGTTTTAAATTTTGAACAATGTTGATTTCTGATTTTACGGTAAGACTTGGAAATTTTCCGGAAACAATTTGAACTGCTGTTGAAGAAATTGCAGAAGAATCCGCAACGCCGTGCAAAGTTAAAATTTTTCCGTTTTCACTGATTGTTGCTCGAAGAAAATTTATGTTAAGTTTAGATTTAAAAATCAGATAATTTACAACTTCCTGGGCTTTTAGCAGATTTTTGATTTTTTTCATTCCGTCTTTTTCGTTTTGCTCAGAAATTTGTGTTTGCACTAAATATTTTATAATTTTTACAGATTCTTCTATGTTTAAAATTCCTGTGTTTAAAGTGACTAAAAAATTCTGTGGATCTTCATTTTTTAAATTAAAGAAACTTTTGTGAAATCCTAAGCGATTTGCGTCACTTTCATCAATTCTTTGTTGCGCCTGCTTTTGAGTCCAGTTAAATTCTTTTTCCAAACGCTCAAGTCTTATGTTGTCGCTTGCAACAAATCTTACGGAAAGCACATTTTGAATGTCGCCTAAAATTATAAATGCTCCGCGTCCAATTAAAATGCAATTTCCTTGTGCGGCTGCTTCTAAAACTGCATATTGTAAATAATTTAAATATTCGTCGCGGTCTTTTACTAAACTGGCAAAAAATTTTGGTTTTCGTTCGTCGTATTTTGGAAGTTTTTCGCGGTCAAATCCAAGTTCTACAATTCTGTTTTCAATTTGCTTTCGGTCTATAAATTTATAACCAAGTTCTTTTGCTGCGGCATTTGCTATTTCGTCGCCTAGGGCTGCAACTTGTCTTGAAATTGCTATGATTGCCATTTGTTCCTCCATTTTACTGACGCTTGTTTTTATTATAATGCAGTTTTTACAATTAAAGTACAAAAATCTAAAAAAATGCTTTCGCACTTCGTTTGTGCAGATTGTTTTTTTTAGATTGGAACCTTGCCTCTGCATTTTTTATTATTTAAGCGCGCAAATATTTTCGAAAAAAGCATTGAAATATTTTTTTGAAACTAAGAGAATCAGTAATTATACTTCGACTTCGCTCAGTAAGCGTACTTCGACTGTGCTCAGTAAGCGTTTAGAATTGAAATTAGAAAATAAACAAGGAATTTTTTATGTATATTTTGGTAATTAAACAATTAGGTACAATGCTTTTTATTGTTCTTGCGGGATTTATTTTTGCTAAGGCATTTAAATTTAAAGAAAACGAACAGAAATTTGTAAGCAAATTTTTACTTTACTTAATAAATCCTTGCTTGATTTTTACATCGTTTGACAAAGAATTTAATTTGCTAAAACTAAAGCAACTTTTAATTGTAATATTTATTTCGCTTATAATCCATTTGGTGATGATTTTGATTGCAACAATTTTTACGCTTACAAAAAATCCACAGAAAAAAACTAACGCTGGCGTAAACCGACTTGCAATTATTTTTACAAACTGCGGATTTATTGGAATTCCTTTAATTAACGGAATTTTTGGTGATGACGGAGTTTTCTTTTTAATGGGCTACCTCGTAATTTTTAACATTACACTTTGGACCTACGGATATTTTCAAATGAGCGCTTCAGTAAATTTCAAAAAAATTATTACAAATCCAAATGTGCTGGCAGTTCTTTTGGGAATTTTAATTTTCTGTCTGCCATTTAGAATTCCGCAATTTATTTCTAAACCGATTGGAATGATTGGTTCTTTAAACACGCCAACCGCAATGATTTTGATTGGAATGTTATTTGCAAATTTTTCTATAAAAAAGCCTGCGGAAGTGACGCTTAACGCAGAACCGACTGTTAGCGCAGAAGCGACAGTTAGTGAGAAAAAAGTGACGCTTAATGAGAAACCGACAGTTGTGGCGGAAAAACTTGCGGTTAACGAAGAAAAGTCTGCAGAAACTGAAAAACTTGCACTTGGCGGCAAAAATTATATTTTTATGTTGGCAAAGACGATTTTTTTGCGTTTAGTTTTGTGTTCTTTTGTAAACCTTGCAATTCTTTTTGTGTGCTACAAAATAATTCATAAAATTCCAGATTCGCGCCTTATGATTTTTGTAATTTTTATTTCGTCACTTTGCCCAACTGCTACAAGTGTTCCGAGTTTGGCATGTATTTTTGAAAAGGACAGCACTTACGCAAGTTTTTTAGTGAGTCTTTCAAGTTTGTTTTGTATAATAAGCGTTCCTCTTTTTGTGGCATTTGCTGAATTTTTAATAAAATGAATTTGATTTATTGAAATTTGTCGCAAGCAGAAATGTGTTTTAATGAACAGAAAAACCTAGCCGTGATTGGAAAGGTGGCGAAGCCATTCTTTTTTGTGCGATTTTTCGTGCAAAAAAGAACGAAGCGAAAGCGGAGCCTTGCAAAGCACGTTAGCACAAAAAAATTTGCTCCTGAGTTCGACAGGCGGATACTGAGCAACGTCGAAGTACACAAACCATGACAACTTGACAAAAAATTTTCTTAGGCAAAAATAGATTTTATGAAAAAAAGATGCGTGATAATTGGGGCGGCGGAAATTTCAAAATATAAAAAACTTAAAACTTACTTAAATCCGCTGGAAGATTTTTACATTTTTTGCGACAACGGACTTTCTCATCAGAAAAAATGGGGAATTGACGCTGATTTGATAATTGGTGATTTTGATTCACATTCAAATCCGCTGAAAAAAGCTCCAGAGTTAAAAGATAAAACTATAATTTTACCGCGCGAAAAAGACGACACTGACACAGTTTTTGCCACAAAAAAAGCGCTGGAACTTGGATTTAAAGATTTTTTGTTTCTTGGAGTTTGCGGACAAAGAATGGATCACACGCTGGTTAATATTTCAATTTTGGAATTTTTATTCGCACAAAATGTTAAGGCGAAAATTCTTGATGATTTTAGCGAAATGGAAATTGTTGGAAAGTCGGCGGTTTACGTTGATGATTCCTGGAAATATTTTTCTCTGGTGAATATTTGCGGTTTGGCGCAAGAAATTACGATTAAAAATGCTAAGTTTCCGCTTGAAAATGCGACGGTGGATTTTACGTATCAATATGCAACTAGCAATGAAGTTTTGCCTGGAAAAGTTGCGGAAATTTCTGTTGGCAAGGGAAATCTTTTGCTAGTTAAGGTTTTTGACAGTTTTAATTAAAAATTTAATGCAAGTAAACCATCAAAAGCATTATGTCGCTGTTTCTTATTCCGCTGATTCTTGAAGCCTGACCTAAAGTTAAAGGGCGGACTTTTTCAAGTTTGCTTCGGCTTTCTGAACTAAGTGCTGTGACTCGTGAATAATCAAAGTTAGCGGGAATTTTTGCATTTTCCATTCGGTGCATTTTGGCAACTCGGGCATCTTGTTTTTGAATATAATATCTGTATTTAAAATCTTCTTTTGCAAGCGTCCACTCAAGGTCTGAAAAATCATTTGGCTTTTCAAGTTCTTGCGGATTTTTGCTATTTGCTAAAAGTTCAAGTGCTTCATCAACTTTTGCATATTTTTGCTTTGTAAAATTCATTTGATTTTCGCTGATTAAACCAACTTTATACGCTTTTTCTCGTAAGCGGCGGTCGGCTGTGTCGTGGCGCAATTTTAGTCGATATTCGGCACGCGCGGTAAACATTCTGTAAGGTTCTTTTGTTCCTAAAGTTACCAAATCATCAATTAAAACGCCAATATATGCTTCGTCTCGTCCTAAAATTAAAGGCGAATATTCTGGAATTTTTTCAAAATTATTAAATCCGTTTTCGTTTTGGACAGTTTTTAATTTTTCGCTCAAAGATTTTGTTTCTTTTTCTGAAATTTCTGCAAAATTTTTAAGTTCTTCTGAATTGTAATTTGCTTTTGGTTCAAATCTGCCTTTTTCTGAACTCGCTGGGCTTGATTGTATAGAAG
>CAZDAY010000084.1:0-7203 GCA_964503435.1 uncultured Treponema sp. | reverse complement strand
AACCATCAAAATTCGGCGGTTTAACAGAAAATTAAAACTCAACTGTAAAATTTGCTGGCTAAGCAGAAAATTCTATATAAATATTGACATCAAAACTTAATTGTGCTAATTTATTTGCAACATTTTAATCACTTAAGATGGAGCCCTGAACGGACTCCTTTTTTTATGACTTAAGGTTTGGCAAAAACTGAGAACGTTTCAAATCAGACAAATTTTGAAACAGGCTCAACTTACTAAGAGGAAAGAATTGGAATACAATTCATTAAAAAAAATTCCACATTACAAAGAATGTAATGCTGTTGCAGAAGCCGAAGGTTTTAGACTTGTTGAACTTCAAATTGTGCCACAAAAAAATTCTGTTAAAATTACAGCAGTTATAGCGCCAAAAGATGCTTCAAAAGATGTTGGTGTTGCTGATTGTTCTAAGGTTCATCGTGTTTTACAGGCAAAACTTATTTCTTTAATCAATCGTCCGGAAGATGAAATTTTTATGGAAGTTTGTTCGCCGGGAATTGAACGAAATTTGAAAAATGCAGCGGAATTTGAACTATTTAAAGGTAGAGAAGTTCGCGTTTGGGATAAAACTGTAAACGACTGGGTTAGAGGTTTTATTTTAGATGCTGATGAAAATCAAGTTGTTCTAAAACAAGAAGAAAATCAAGTTTCAGTTTTGTACGAAAATATTGCCAAGGCAAAATTTATTCATTTATAAAAATGAGGGAGTTTCAAATCTAATCAATATGTGTATGTGTTATTATCGGATTCGATTGTTGAGTGTGTCGCTAAACTTAACAGGCACTTGCAGAAATATAATCCGATAATCTAAATCTTTATAACATATATATTTAGCTGTAATAAACAGATTTTCGTGCAGTCAATGCTGGATTTAGTATAAGCACAGAAATGACAGTTTATAACTTTTGAAACTGGCTCAATATAAAAATATTGGAGTTTTTGAAAATTTCTAACAGGGGGCTAAAAATGTCAGAAATGGCAGAAGCAATCCGTGCTCTTGCGGTGGACAAAGGAATTAGTGAGGAATTAGTTAAACGGACTATTGAAAATTCAATTAAGGCTGCGTACAAAAAGGCTTACGGTACGGACGAAAATTGTATTGTAAAATTTGCAGATGATTTATCTGATGTAACAGTTTATGCTCGAAAAGTAATTGTTGACGGAGTTTATGATCCTCATCTTGAAATAGAACTTGAAGACGCTTTAAAACTTTCTCCAGAATGTGAAGTTGGTGATGAAATTGATATTGTAATAGATCCAAAGGATTTTGGCCGTTATGCAGTAACTCAGGGAAAACAAAAAGCCCATCAGGATTTAAGCGAAGGTTTCAGAGATAATCTTTATAATGAATATAAATCTAAAATCGGTGAACAGATTATTGGTTATATCCAGCGTGAATATAACGACAATATTTATGTTGATTTGGGAAAGGAAAACCGTGTTGAAGGTGTTTTGCCTAGAAAATTCAGAAGTCCGCGGGAAATTTATGAAAAAGGCGGAAGAGTTAAGGCTCTTATTACCGATATTAAACGCTCAAATACAGGAATTCAACTTATTTTGAGCCGCACAGATCCTAAACTTGTACAGGATTTTCTTGAAGCAGAAGTTCCTGAAATCAGCGAAAAAATTATTGAAATTAAAAAAATCGTAAGAGAAGCTGGTTATAGAACAAAAATCGCTGTTTCTACAAATGATTTGAATGTTGATCCAGTTGGCGCGTGCGTTGGAAAGCAGGGAACTCGAATTCAAAACGTAATTCAGCAGTTGGATGGCGAAAAAATTGATGTTATTCCTTACGACGAAGATCCTCATGTTTTTATTGCAAATGCTTTAACTCCATCAAAAGTTTCCAAAATTATAATTCTTGATTCTGCAAAAAGAGAAGCGCTTGCTATTGTTGATGATGAAGAATTTTCTATTGCGATTGGAAAGCAGGGATTAAATGTCCGGCTTGCTAACAGACTTGTTGACTGGAATATTGACGTTAAAACAGAAAGTCAAGCGGCGGAATTGGATCTTAGCGAAACTGAGGAACAGGAATCTCGTCGTGCTGCTGAAGAATTGTTTAGTGATATTGCAGAAAATCAGAACGAAGACAATACAAATCAAACTGAAGAAGAGGCTGAAGAAAACTATTCAATTTCTTCACTTCCAGAAATTGATGAAAGAATTTCAAATGCACTTAAAGAGGCGAACCTTGATGATATTCAGGATTTCCTTGATGCAGTTGATGACGGTTCAATAAATAATGTTGAAAATCTTAGTCAGGAAGATATTGATTTTATAAATGATGTAATAGAAAAGAATTTTAATATTGAAGAAGAATCTGAAGACTAATGTAAATGCTGATTTATTTGATTTACTTGACTTTACATCAACAATCTGCTTAATCTTTTTAGAGTAAAAAATAAATCAGTATTTTATGAGTAAAATTTAAAGTGAATTAAAGGATAGAAATAGGAACAATAACTTATGGCAGAAGAAAAAAAATCTGGGTTTATATTAAACAAAAAAGAAAAAAAAATTGAAACTCAAACAGCAGAAAATGAAAATGCTTTAGCTAAAAAATCTGACGAACATCAGAAAAAGAAGCGTCTTATTAGACGAAAGGTTTCTCCTGTAAATCAAAATTCTGCAAATCAAGATGCAGTAAATTCTGAAAATTCAAAAGATTTAAATGCAAGTTCAAATCAGAGTTTAAACGAAACAAAACTGTCGTCTGAGCAAAAGAATAAAGAAAATTCTCAAATTCAAAAATCAGAAAATCCCAAAGTTGAAAATTCTGCTCAGGTTCAGCAAGAAAAAAAATCTGAACAAACAATATCTTCTGTTGACAATATTTCTCAAAATCAAAATACGGAAAATCTTTCTGCAAAAAATGTTTCTAATCAATCAAATCAAAATGAGAATTCTTTTAAGCAGGATTTAAAACAAGGTGCAAAGGATTCTTATTCAAAATCATCTGGTCAAAATACAAATCAAAATGCGAACTCAGAAAATAAATCCTTTGAATTAAAAAGTGCTCGTCCAAATGTTCGGGCCGGCAATTTAAATCCTTCAAATCGCAATAATTCTTATAATCGAAATTCTTATAACGGTTATAATAGAAACAATTCTAATTTTACTGGCGCTCAGGCACGTCAGGGTTTGCAAAATCGGGACAGAAATTCTTTTAATCGCGGAAATTTTAATAATAACGGCGATTCTTCTAATAAACAGGGCGGTTTCAATAATCGCGGCAACTTTAATAATCGCGGAAATTTTAATCGTGATGGAAATCGTCAGGGAAATTTTAACCGAGGCAATTTTAATCGTGATGGACAAAATCAAAATGGACAGCGACAGGGCGGATTTAATCGCGGTGGATTTAATGTTGCTCGTCCTGGAATGAATGGAAAACCGGGATTTACTGGCGGTCCGCGTCAGTTTTCAGATCCTTCTGTTTTAACAGGAAATAAGGCTCCGGCAAAAAAGCAATTTAAAGGCAAAAAGCAGGATTATTCTAAAAAAGACAAAGAAGATTTATTTGACGAAGAAGAACTTTATAAGAAGAAGAAAGAAGCAACTCCAGCGAATGTTGTTCCAGAATCTATTGATATTATGGATACAATTTCGGTTTCTGATCTTGCTCGAAAAATGAATCTTAAAGCAAGCGAAATTATTGGCAAACTTATGGGCATGGGAATGATGGTTACAATTAACCAGTCGATTGACGCTGATACTGCCGAATTGGTTGCCATGGAATACAACTGTAAAATTAATCGCATAAGTCTTTATGATGAAACAGTTATTGAAAGCGACAAGGGAAGTGACGAAACTATAAAAACTCGTCCCCCAATCGTTACTGTTATGGGACACGTTGACCACGGTAAAACTAAAACTCTTGATGCAATCAGAAATGCTCATGTTGCAGAAGGTGAAGCGGGTGGTATTACACAAAAAATTGGTGCTTATCAGGTTTCAACTCCAAAAGGCGACATTACATTCCTTGATACTCCGGGTCACGAAGCGTTCACTATGATGAGAGCGCGCGGTGCTCAAATTACAGACATTGTTGTTTTGGTTGTTGCTGCTGATGATGGTGTTATGCCACAGACTTTGGAAGCAATCGATCATGCCCGTCAGGCAAATGTTCCGATTATTGTTGCAGTAAATAAAATTGATAAACCTGATGCAAATCCAGACAGAGTAATGACTCAGCTTTCTGAAAAAGGTCTTACGCCAGAAGCATGGGGCGGAGATACTCAATATGTAAATATATCAGCATTAAAAAGAAACGGAATTGATGAACTTTTAGACGCAATTTTAATTCAAGCGGAAATGCTGGAACTTAAGGCTCAATACGATTGCCGAGCAGAAGGTAAGGTTATTGAATCGCGTGTTGATCAGGGACGCGGTGTTGTTGCTTCAGTTGTTGTTCAGCGTGGAACCTTGCACACAGGAGATCCCTTTGTTGCAGGAATTTATTCTGGTCGTGTTCGTGCTATGTTTAACGACAGAGGTCAAAAAATTACAGAAGCAAGTCCTTCAACTCCAGTGGAAGTTCTGGGTATTGAAGAAATGCCAAACGCAGGAGATCCTTTCCAGGTTACAGAATCAGAAAAAGAAGCACGTGCATTTGCCACAAAACGTCAGGAACTTAAGCGTTTCGAAGCAGCAAAGGCTGTTAAAAAGACAACTCTTGAGTCCCTTTATGGCGATATTGCAAATAGTGAAGTTAAAGAATTGCGCGTAATTATAAAGGCTGATTTACAAGGTTCTGCAGAAGCATTAAAAACTTCACTTGAAAAACTTTCTACAAAAGAAATCAGACTTGCGGTAATACATTCGAGTGCCGGTGCGATTAACGAAAGCGACGTAACTCTTGCCGCCGCCGATTCAAATGCAATTATTATTGGATTCAATGTTCGTCCAACTCCAAAAGCAAAAGTTCTTGCTGAACAAGAAAAGGTTGAAATCCGCAAATACAATATTATTTATAAATGTGTTGAAGAAATTCAGCAGGCAATGGAAGGAATGTTGCAGCCGGATACAAAAGAAGAAGTTATTGGTATGCTCGAAGTTCTTAATACATTTAAAGTGCCAAAAGTTGGAACAATCGCAGGTTGTGTTGTTCGCGAAGGATTTATTAAGCGTTCAAGCAGCGTAAATGTTATTCGCGATGGTGTTGTAATCAATTCTGCTGCAAAGATTGCGTCATTAAAACGATTCAAAGATGATGCAAAAGAAGTTAAAGAAGGATTTGAATGTGGTGTTGGTATTGAAAACTGGCAGGATATTCAAATTGGCGATACACTGGAAGTTATAGAATATGTTGAAGTTGCTCGAAAACTCGGAAAAACTATTGCCGAAGAAAAAGCCGAAGCAGATAAAATAAAATCATATTCTGATACTGAACAAAATCTTTAAAGAAGGAAAATAATGGGACAATATAGACTTTTGCGTCTTGGTGAACAAATTAAACAAGAAATTGCAACCATGATAATTCGTCATGAAATAAAAGATCCGCGTGTAAATGAATTTCTTACAATAAATCGTGTAGAAGTTTCTTCGGATTTATCTTATGCAAAAGTTTATGTTTCTTCTTTTGTTGATGATAATGCTTTGCGAACTGGCGTTGAAGGTTTGCAAAGTGCCGCTGGATTTATTCAATCAACAATTTCAAAAAAACTTTCCATTTATAGATTCCCAAAATTTAAATTTATTGCGGATTTTTCTATGAAAGAAGGTTATGAAATGGTTCAAAAACTTAATCAGCTTGAAAAAGAATCAAATGAAATTGAAAATGCAAAAAAAACAAATTCTGAATCTCCTTCGCAAAGTTCAAATTCAATTTCAGAATCAGAAATTTAAAATAAAATTTAAACGAATTTTTAATGAGCAAAAATAAAAATGATTTAATACAAAGCGGAATAATTCCTTACTCTAAAACTCCTGGAATTACAAGTTTTTCATCGCTTTGGAATATAAAACATGCCTTAGGCACAGATAAATTAGGCCACACAGGAACCTTAGATTCTTTTGCAGACGGATTGCTTGTGGTTTTGTGCGGTTCTTTAACGCATCTTGTTCCTCACATTACATCTTTTTCAAAAACATACATTGCATCAATTTGTTTTGGACGTGAAACTGACACATTAGATCCAACTGGAAAAATTACAAAAACTTCTTTTGCGCCAGCAAAGCAGCAGGTCGAAAATATCTTAAAAAAATTTACTGGAGCAATAATCCAAGTTCCGCCAGTTTATTCGGCTCTTCACGTAAATGGAAAACGGGCAAGCGAATTGGTACGTTCCGGAGCGCAGGTTAAACTTGAAGCACGGCAGGTTTTTATTTATGAAAATAAACTTTTGGAATTTAGGGAATCAACTGACAAAGATCCGTGTTCTTACGCAATTATTCAAGTAAAATGTTCAAAGGGAACTTATATTCGTGCCCTTGCAAGAGATATTGCTTATGAATTGGGAACTTGTGCACACTTAAATGCTCTTCGAAGAATTGAAATCGGGCCGTTTAAACTTGAAGATTCTGCTGCGTACAATTTGCTAAAACCTTTCACCATAGAAAATGGAATTGAAAACGAAAAATTTTTTCAAACGCAAAGAAAGAAAATTCTGGAAAATCAAAAACAAGCGTTAAAAGATGAACATAAAAATGATTTTAAAAAATCAAAAAAAACTGCTGATGAAAATCTTAACGAAAATAATAAAATTTTTACTGATATAAGGCGACATTTTTTGAATTTTACGCCAGAACTTGCTTTTTTATGCGGATTTAATGCAGATATTTTAAAAAAAGAAGCAGAAAAATCGTATCTAAATGGAAGAGTTTTGCAGGGAAAAATGTTCACCAAACTGGAATGTCCAAAAGAATTTGAAAATCTTCCATATAAAAATTTAAATGAAGTTGCAGTTTTTTATGAAAATTTAACTTTTGCCGGAATGATAAAAATTTTGCCGGAACACAAATTGTCTTATGGTTTTGTTGTGCCTAAAGAAAAATCGGCTAAAAAAATCAAAATTTTTACCTGGCAGGATTTGTTAAATGGAGAATTTCCGCTGGAATGGCTCAAAAAAGGTAGTGCGCTAACGGTCGGTAGTTTTGATGGAATGCACAAGGGGCACAAGGCTTTAATTGACTCTGTTTTGGAGCAAAAAGAATTTGTTCATGGAATTATCACTTTTAGAA
>CAZDAY010000083.1:0-7240 GCA_964503435.1 uncultured Treponema sp. | reverse complement strand
ACAAATATATGTATAAAAAGTTACAAAGAAAATAAAAATTTAAATTTTTTTTTTAATGAGGATAAAATCAAGGAATAAAATATGAACGAATTTGAACAAAAAAAATTTACTGGAGAAAGAGCGCAGTATTTTGTCAAAGATACAATTTATAAAAATTGCGAATTTCTGGAAGGCGAATCTCCTTTAAAACATGCAAAAAATTTGAAAATCTTTAATTCAAGTTTTAAATATAAATATCCGCTTTGGAACACAGAAAATGTTTATGTTAAAGATTGTACTTTTTACGAACTTAGTCGTTCTGGTTTGTGGTACGTAAAAAATTTTTCTATGGAAGATTCATTGATTATTGCACCAAAAGAATTTAGGCAAAGTTCTGATATAAGTTTAAAAAATGTTACGTTTAAAGATGCCAGCGAAACTTTTTGGAATTGTTCAAAAATCAAACTTGAAAATGTAAAAGCAAAAGGTGATTATTTTGCATTGAATTCAACGGATTTTTTTGCAGAAAATTTTGAACTTGAAGGAAATTATTTTCTTGATGGCGGAAAAAATATTGAAATTCACAAGGCAAAACTTATTTCAAAAGATTCATTTTGGAATTGTGAAAATGTAAGCATTTATGATTCGTATATTTCTGGTGAATATTTGGCTTGGAATTCAAAAAATGTGAAATTTGTAAATTGTACAATCGAAAGTAATCAAGGTTTGTGTTATATTGACGGACTTAAAATGGAAAATTGCAAACTTATAAACACAGATTTGGCTTTTGAATATTCAAAAAATATTGACGCTGAAATTAAAAGTTCGATTGTTAGCGTAAAAAATCCTTGTGGCGGAAAAATTTACGCTGATGAAATTGGAACGCTTATTATGAATCCTGCAAGATGCGATGTTGGTAGCACAGAAATTATTTGTGATAAAATTGGACAAAAATTTACTGAAGATCCAAATGTTAATGAACATTAAATGTTTCTTAGCACAAACACAGAGGACTTAGCCCGCCGTGTAGGTACGCAAGGCGTTCCGAAGTGACGGGAGTTTCGGTTGCTGAGCGAAGTCGAAGTATCGAAACTCCCAAAACGAAGGAATGAAGCGATAGCGGAATACCGTAAGGGCGGTTTTGTTTGGGTCGGACGATTAGCATATTAGAGTTTTGCTTAAAACAGAAAAATTTGCTCCAAAAGGAAAAATAAAAACAATGAAATACGATTTTGATAAAATTGTTAGCAGAAAAAATTCTTCTTCGTTAAAATGGGACGTAAAAGAAGGCGAATTGCCTCTTTGGGTTGCTGATATGGATTTTGAATGTGCTCCGGCGATAAAAGACGCAATTTTACAAAGGGCAGCGCAAGGAATTTTCGGATATTCGGTCATTCCTGATGAATGGGCGCAAAGTTATATTTTTTGGTGGGAAAAACGTCATAATTTTGAAATTAAACAAGAAGAACTTATTTTTTGCACTGGAGTTGTGCCAGCAATTTCTAGTTTAGTGCGAAAATTAACAACGCCAGCAGAAAAAGTTTTAGTTCAAACGCCATGTTACAACATTTTTTTTAATTCTATTGTGAATAACGGAAGAATTCCTGTTGAAAGTCCGCTTAAATATGACGGAACTTCTTATTCAATAGATTTTGAGCGGCTCGAAGAAGATTTGTCTGATCCGCAAGTAAGTTTGATGATTTTATGTAATCCGCAAAATCCAACTGGAAATATTTGGTCAAAGCAAGAACTTGCGCAAATTGGTGAGCTGTGCAAAAAACACAACGTAATTGTTATAAGCGACGAAATTCACTGCGACATTACAGCGCCAGATTTTTCTTACATTCCGTTTGCGAGTGCTTCTGAAATTTGTGCCGAACTTAGCATAACTTGTATTGCTCCGTCAAAATGTTTTAATATTGCCGGAATTAATTCTAGTGCGGTTTTTGTGCGAAATGCGGCTCTGCGACATAAGGTTTGGCGAAGTCTTAATACTGATGAAATTGCGGAAGCGAATGTTTTTGCAGTTAACGCGACGATTGCTGCTTTTACAAAAAGTGAAGATTATCTTAATGAACTTAATAAATATCTTTTTGAAAACAGAAAATTTGCCTGTGATTTTATAAAGGAAAAAATGCCGCAGTTTAATGCAGTTGATGCAAAGGCAACTTATCTTTTGTGGCTTGATGTTAAACAAAATGGTGATGATTTTGCCCGAAGACTTAGAATGGAAACGGGACTTTTTATTAACGGTGGAGCAGAATACGGAAAGTGTGGTGAAAATTTTGTTAGAATAAATCTTGCATGTCCAAAGGCGATTTTAAAAGATGCGCTGAACAGACTTTATGATTTTGTAAAATAAGGTCTGGCTTGTCTAGTAAGTTTAGAGCGTAGCGGTTAACCGTGGTTCGACAGGCGGATACTGAGCAACGTCGAAGTATGGTTCGACAGGCTCACCAAGCGCGTCTGACAATGACATTGTTTTCAAATAACATTATTTGAATGACAGCGTTTTTATGCAAAATCAGCAGAAAATAATAGGAAACGTTAATAAAACGCAAAAAATGTTAATACTTGCAGAAAATTTCAAATTCAATATAATCATTCTTTATGAAAAATCAAATTAAATCAGAAAATACAAGTGAAAATGTTTTAGGCACTGAAAAAATTGGTAAACTTCTTACAAAATTTGCTGTTCCGGGCATTATTTCGATGGTTGTAAATTCTCTGTACAATATTATTGACCAAATTTTTATTGGGCAGGGAGTTGGATTTCTTGGTAATGGCGCAACAACTGTAGTTTTTCCACTAACAACTTTTGCAACAGCCTTTGCTCTTTTGTTTGGAGATGGCGCGGCTAGTTATATGAGTTTGCAGCTTGGCAAGAAAAATAAGAAAGATGCTAGCAGAGGAACTGCCGCTGGAATTTTGGGATTTGTTGGAATTGGAATTATTATTGCAATAATTTACCTTATCTTTTTAAAACCTTTGTGCATTCTTTTTGGCGGAACAGAAGGAATTCTCCCTTACGCTTTGAAATATGGCGGAATTATTTCGCTTGGTTTGCCTTTTGCTGCAATTTGTGCTGGCGGTTCAAGTATAATTCGTGCAGATGGAAATCCTGGCTTTAATATGATTGGGCTTTTTACCGGCACAATAATTAACTTGGTTTGCGATCCTCTTTTTATCTTTGTGTTTCACTGGGGAGTTGAAGGTGCGGCATGGGCAACTGTTTTAGGTCAGGCGGCAAATGCTTTTCTTAACATATATTATTTTGCGAAAAAAATGCGATGTGTGGATTTGAACAAGGAAGTTTGGAAATCTTGTCGTCCTTACATTTTAAAAGTTTCTAAACTTGGCATTTCTAGTTTTGTAACACAAATGTCGATGGTTCTTGCAATCGCAATCCGAAATAATATTCTTGTTCATTACGGGGCACAAAGTAAATATGGTTCAGACATTCCTTTAGCAACTTTGGGAATTACGATGAAAACTTTTTCAATCATTATGAGTATTGTAATTGGACTTAGCGCTGGAGCACAACCAATTTTGGGCTACAATTACGGAAGTGAAAATTATGCTCGCGTAAAGAAGACGTTTAAAATTGTATCAATTATTTCTACTATAATTTGTACAGTGGCATTTCTTATTGCACAATTTTTCCCAATGTCAATTATAAAAATTTTTGGTTCTGAAAGTGATTTGTATAATGAATTTGCTGTAAAATGTATGAGAATTTATCTTGGGCTTGTTCCTCTGGCTGGAATTCAGATTTTTAGCGGAATATTTTTCCAGGCTTTAGGATATCCAGTTCAATCTTCTGTGCTTTCCCTTTCAAAACAAATCATTTTCCAAATTCCGTTTACAGTTATACTGCCGATTTTTTTAGGAATAGAAGGCGTTTTGTGGACTGGTCCTGTTTCTGACTTTTTGTCTTTTGTGTTAACCGCAATTCTTCTTTTTGTATATTGGAAGAAGATTTTTGATGAAAAGAAATAAGGCTTTATGTGTTATTTAGAACTCATGGTTGGTGCACTTCGACGTTGCTTAGTATCCGTCTGTAGAACTATTGGAATCTATACGCAATATATAGTGTAGATTCTGTGCGAAACCGCCGAAGGCTAACAAGTTTAGCATGACGATTTTTTTTTAGACAGCCTCATGACAGTTTTTTTAGCGAGTTCAATTAAGTTACCCACCGGTGCACTGTGAGTTCAATGACCGAAAATTACCAAAAAATTAATAAATTTCATCAAATTCCTTTAGCGGAAGAGGTTTTGAAAAATAATAACCTTGAATTGTGTCGCAATTTGAAGTTTTTAAGAAATTAAATTGTTCTTCTGTTTCAACACCTTCTGCAACAACATTTATTCCAGTTTCTTTTGCAAAAGAAATTGTGTGTCGCAGCAAAGAATCTCCGCCTTGAGTTCCAATAAAATCAACTAAAGATTTGTCCAGTTTTATTGTGTCAAAATGTAAAAACTGTAAACTTGCCAAAGAAGAATAGCCTGAACCAAAATCATCCATGTGAAGTTCAAAACCATCTTTGTTAAAAGGATCAGCAAAATTTTTTATATCTCGGCTTAAAAAAGCGGCACTTTCTGTAATTTCAATCGGAACAATATTTTTAGGAATTTCATAATCTTCAACAATATTTGAATATTGCGGTGCCAAGTTTGTGTTAAAAATCGTAACTCGCGAAAGATTTATTGAAATTGGAACAACTTTTAAACCTTTTTCCAATCTTTTTCGCTGATATTCGCAAACCGAAGTAAAAACATATTCATCAAGTTTTTTTATAAGACCGTCACGTTCAAAAAGCGGAATAAAAGAATTTGGCGGAATTAAAGAACCGTCTTTGTTTCGCCAGCGGATTAAGGCTTCGGCACCATTTATGCTTTGTGTTGAAGCAGAATATTTTGGCTGAAACCAAATTTCAAAATCACCATTTTCAAGTGAAGATTCAAAATTTTCTTCCATTTCTGCATTTAATTTTTGCTGAGAAATAATTTTGTTGTCATAATAAACAATATTTTTGTCAATTTTATGCGTGATTGATTCTAAAGCGCTTAAAGTTCGCTCTGTAATAACTGAAATTGGAAGAGTTTTATCAACATTTTTGTAAACAGCGAATTTTGTTATGATATCATTTGTTATAGCACCTTCAGTAAAAGTTTCAACAAGATCCAACAAACGCTGAGAATCTGTTTCTTCTGAAGAAACCATTAAATTTGCGAAAATTCCATCTCGAATTCTTGCTAAAATCATTTTTGGCTGTTTAAAAAGCGCAAGTCTATTTCCTATGTGCGAAATAATTTGTCGTCTAGCATTATCGCCGTATTGTTCAGATATTTGATTTAAATTATCAAACGTAGAAAGTATAAGATCAAAAGAAGTATTTGGATTTTGCTTAAAAAGTTTTTCTGCGTGATGATAAAATGCTTCTTTTGTGTAAAGCCCAGTTAAATCATCAAATTCTATGCCGGAAAGAATTAAAGAACGTTCGCTCATTTTGATTATTAATGCTAATTTCATTTTTAAAACCTGCGGATTGTAAGGTTTTTTAACAAAATCTGCTGCTCCTAGTCTAAGGCATTTTTCTTCGTCATCTGAATTTCCGGCGACAGTTGTTACAATTATAGGAATGTTGGAAAGCATTGAATCCCTGTTTACTTTTTCAAGAAATTCAAATCCACTGACTATCGGCATATAAATATCAAGCAAAATGGCACTAATTTTTTTATAATTATCTGCAAGAATTTCCAGACCTAAAAGTCCGTTTTGCGCTTCTATAATTTCGTATTCATCTTTTAGTATATTTTTTAGAAGCGCCATGTTCATTTTATCATCTTCAACAATTAAAATTTTTCTTTTGCCGGATTTTAATTTGTGCTGTATAAATTTTTTACTTTCTTTAAAAGTTTGTAATTTTGCTGAGTAAATCCTTTCATCATTAGTTATGTCGTGAACAAACATAAAAATAATAATATGTCCAGATTTGCTTATGTCCGGAATAATTTCAAGCGTTACCGAATGAAATTCTACATCTTGATTATCAAATTTTCTTCTGTATGAAATGACTATTGCCTGATTATTATTTTTCTGGAAAATTTCTTTTAAGTTAGAAATATTTAAAATTTTTTCAAGACGTTTTTTATCGTCTTCATGACAAAGTGGACTATTTATAAAATAACTAAACCATTCGCTTAGTTTTTGTCTATTTGAATTTTCAATGCTCAAATTCCAGTCAGAACCTGTTGTTTTTAGAACAAAATATGTATCATCAGTTAAATCTGCATAAACAATTTTTTGATAGTGAATCATTACTAAACGTTGCATTGCTGTGTAAATGATGTTATCAGAAAGTTCCATAAATCCTCTAAAAATTTTAAGTTATTTTTTAAACAGTTGATTTAATTTTAATTCAAGAATTTGAAATATGCAAATTTTTGTTATACAGAGAATTTTAGAAAATTTTATAGTAAACAGCGGATTTTTGCGTAAGTTTTGAATTTTTTTTATTTTTTTGTTGATTTTGGATAAAGTGGAAATTTTCTGTAATGCAGAAAATTTTTCGAACCACGGTTGGTATACTTCGACTTTGCTCAGTATCTGCATAGTGGAAACATTGAATGACTTCTACATTCTAAGCTTTTGGGATAGCCCTATGACAGTTTCACCTGATTTTTTTAATCTTCAAAAAGTTCGATTATTGAATTTAACAGATTATGCTCGTATTCAGTTTTTTCAAAATCTTCTTTGGTTAAATAAGAAACAACAAAAACTGATTCATAAGTAACTAAACATTCGTAAACAAAACCAATAGTTTCTTCGTCCATTTCTGCAAGGTCGTCAAGATTGTGGATTTTAGGAAGCAAATTTTCAAGTTCTTCAAGAACATCTTTTAAATCTTCTGCAATTTCCTTGTCGTCTTCGTCTGAAGAATTTTTTACAATGTTGTAATTTTCTGAAATATCTTTTTGAATATCGCCCAACACTTTTACAAGAAATTCGTCTTGCGTGAATTTTTCCATTTTTTCCTTCTGTGATTTTAATTTACTCGCAATATATTAAATCTTTAAGTAAATTTTTGTCTATTCATTTTTAAATGATTTTTTCTTTTGAAGATTTTGGAAGTGGCACGCTTTTTTGCGTTTTATGCTGGTTTTGTTGTTGTAGCATTAGTTTTTTTTAGTAAAATCTTGCAAAAAACAGTTATTATTGTTAAATTAAATATAGTTAGTATATGCTAACTTAAAAT
>CAZDAY010000082.1:0-7283 GCA_964503435.1 uncultured Treponema sp. | reverse complement strand
CGTAGAAAATTCGATTAAATTTCAACTCAAAAAAATTTCTGATAATTTTGAAATTTATTATGATGAATTAAATTTGCAGTTTTCTGAGTTCATGAAAAATCTTTCAACAATCAGTTTTATGGAACAAAATTCTCAAGATGAACTTATAATTGAACGCGAAAAAAATCTTGGCCAACTTTTTGAAAAAAATTCTGGGCTTTTGGGCGTAAGGCTTATTGAAAACGATGGAATTCATTTGCATTACAGTTCGTTTCTAGGAGACATTTTCTCTCAAACAGAAACCGAAATTTCTTACAAAAACTATTCTGATTTAAATGATTTAGATTATTCACTTTTTAAAACGCAAATTTCACAAAATCAGCAAATTTTACAAAACACAGAAAATTTAGATGAAATTCCAAAATCTGATGACGAAGAAAAAAACGCAAATTTTTTGTATTTAGATTCACAAAAAAATCAAATGCTTTTTGTTTATCCGCTGTACGACAAAATGGACGCTTTTCGCGGAAATTTTATTTTTTATGTTGACGCTGATGATTTTACGCGTTTTTTAGTTTCAAAAAATATAATTCCGTTTAACACGCCGCTTTCTGTTGTTTGCCCTAAAGGCATTGTTTTTGGTCGGCTGAATGTTGGAAAAAATTATGTTTTAAATCAAATTCAATCAAGATGGGAACGTAAACTTTTTAATCTTGAACAAATTGCTCAAAGTGAAGACGAAAATTTAAATCTTTACATTTTAAGTTTTACTGAAAATCCGCATTTGTTTTTTGCATGGCTTTGTCAGGAAAGTGATTTTGAAATTTCAAATTATGAAAAAATTTTGCTTTTAATGATTTTGTTTGTAATCATCTTTCTTACAACCGTATTGATTTTTAATTTAAAACAGGATTATGCGCACGTAATTCAAAATCGTATTAAAAAATTTCAATATTCACTTTTAAAAGAATATATTGAGCACAAAGATTCTATTGATTGGAAAAAATTGTCAAAAGAAATTGTCCGCAGAAAATATGATATTTATAATGATGCAAAAAAAAGTTTTGGCAGAAGTTCAAAAAAGCACAGTAAAGAAATTGATGAACTTTTAGAAAAATCCTGGAACGAAATTATTCTTACTTTTTCTGGCGGAATTCAATTTTGTGCAGAAAATCAGCAAAAGTCAGAAAATAATTTTGAAGGAAAAAATGAAAATCTTGTTGTGGAAGATGATGGCGGACTTGAAGAATTAAATGACGAAGATTTTAAAGATGAAGAACTAGAAGAATTTCAGGAATTCAGCGATAATAAAAATAATAAACTTGAGCAAAATCTTAACGCAGAAAATTTTTGTAGGCAAAATCAAAACGAGAAGAATTTAAAGTCGGAAAATTCTGATGCAGAAGATTTGGAAGAACTTGAAACGCTTGATGATTGTGAAGAAAATTTTTGTCAGGAAAAAGATGAAATTGTAGAAGAAACCCTGGAAGAATTTTTGGAAAACAGTTTTCCGCAAAAAGAGCAAGTTAAAGAAGATAAATCTGAAAGTAAAGAAAATTTAAAAAATGAATTTGAAAAAAAATTTGATGTAGCAGGTTTGGATTTTTCTGTTCTTGATGAAGAATCCTTAGATGATTTTGGAAATTCGAAAGTTTTGTCGAAGATTTCAGAAGAAAATAAAAATTCTGAGAATAATAACTAAACAAAGTGATATTATGACCGATAATTTATTTGATAAAAAAAATATGAATTCTCATGGTTTAATGCAAAAGGCTTTAGAAATTCAAAATCGTAACAAGGAAAAACAGGAAATGCCTAATATCACTGAAAAGAAAAGTAACAAAAATACAGCGATTGTGGTTCGAGACGGAATTTTCACTATTTCTGAAAATCTGGAAACTTCAAGTGTAGAACAAGATCCTGAATTAAAAAAACTTATTGATTCGGTTTTGAAATAAAAGATTACTAGCCCTTATTTTCGACGCTGCGGATACTGAGTAAAGTCGAAGTGCAATCATCGTGTTTTACGCTTTTTAGCCAGCCCAATGACATGGACGATTTATTTGCCAGGCTTTAAACCTGGAACTGCAAATTCTTTTGGAAGTTTTGTAGGAATTCCATCTTTTACGCAAGCCCAGGTTACATCAGCAACTGCACACAAAATTTCATTTTCTGTGCCAACATTTTTTTTAATTTCTTGATGAAAAGTTCCGCTTACTGCTCCCATTTTTACGGACTGACTTTCGATTGTAAGTTCATCGTCTAAAAGTGCCGACGCTTTGTAATGAATGTCGATGTGAGTTACATAAGTGTAATATCCCCGAGCAACTAAACCTTTGTAATCAAATCCGATTTGATGCAAAAAATCCATTCTAGCGTGTTCAAGATAATTTAAATAAACTGCATTATTCACGTGATTATAACTGTCGAGTTCGTAAGAGCGAACAGTTAATTTTGTTGTATAAATCATTTTATTTTCCCTTTTGTTCAGAAAGTTTTACGTTGTAACTCTGGAGCAAAGAAACTAATGCAAAAATTTTTTTGTATGCTTCAACGCACATATTTTTTAAATTTCCTTCTGCAAAATGATCAAGTTCTTTCCAGTTTAAAACAATTTCTCCGTGTGGTTTTATAAAATCTTCCAAAAGCATTTTTAAATTTCTTGCGTAAACAACAAAATTTTTCATTGCGTGCAAAATCATTGTGGCGGCTTCGTCGTTTGTGTCTGCCAGAAGCATAATAATTATATTTTTTGCGTCTTTGTCCCGTTCTGAACGTGGAAGGTAAGTTTTGAATTTTATGCCAACTTCATTTGTTTCACCAAGTTTATCATCAAAACTTATAATTTCGTTTAAAATTTCCAGCAACTGATGAAATGCTTCGCTCATTGGAGAGGCGAGCTGTTGACTTGTCCATTCAGCACGAACCAAAAGAATGTCTGAAAGTTCGCGCAGTTCTTTTTTTGTGTAATCCATCAGAAAGGCTTTTAAAAAACTCAGTGGCATGCCATATTTGTAAGAACCTAAAGTTTTTCGTTCAAACAAAAGACTTGTTGAATTGTTGTAATGTTTTAACGGTTCAATTTCTGTTGTATTAAAAATTTGTTTTAAAAGAGTGTTTGCTTTTGCGGCGTTTTGTTTCGCTTTAATTTTTGAAGTAAAATCATCGGCTTGTTTTCTAATATCAGAAAGATATTCGTCGATTATATGAAGCTCAGTTGCAGGAATGTCTTCTGAATAATTTGGATTTTCTGTAATAAGCTGTATGAGCATTTCAAAAACTTTTTTGTCTTTTATAGGTTTTAAACGTGCGAGAATTCTTTTCCAGTTTTGCAAAGTAACAGGTTCAACTTCGCGCGTTCTTTTTAGCATTTTAAAAACGTCGTCGTAATCAGCATTAAACGGAAGCGCCCAGGCAACTGCAATAAAATTTTTTAAATCTTCTGCAAGATAAGTTCCGTTTGCTGCAGAAAATTTTGGCGGAACAGAAAAATTGTGTTCTCGTAAATTTGAATCGAATTTTTTAAGCGTAAAATAAAAATCAAAAGTGCAAAAATTTTTCATTGCAATGAATTTTGAATACAGGGAATCAATTTTGGCGAGCGCTAAATTGTCCATGTTTGTCATAATGCTGTCGATGTTTGAATTTATTTTCGCTTTGATTTCTTCGAGCGACATTGTTTTTGCCATTTCATTAAGGCCGTCTTCGCTGATTTCGTTTATAAATGTGCGTTTTTCTTCTGAAAGCGAGGAATTTATTACCATCATTTTTAATGCGGATGGCGTCATATTTTGAAACATTAATTGTGCTGGAGAAACGATTTTATAAATTTCGTATAAAAATTTTGCTAGAGAAGGATCAACTTCGTGCGATGTAAATCTGTAAAATTTGTATTTTGTGCGCATAAGATTTTTTGAAATGTTTCTAAGCGCCCTTCGTTTTATTACTTCCGGATCGTTTGCACCAAAAATTGAACTAAATAAATTTGAAAAAAAATTTCCCATAGACATATTTTAAATATATGAAAAAAGTCTAATATTTTCAATTAGTGTGGTTTTTCTTGACCTCCTGTCAATAACGAGAATTTTCTCTTTGCGAAAATTCTCAAAGTCTTTACAGTTTTAAGGCGACCTCCTTGTCGCCATCTTTTACAATAGAATTGTTCGCTTACTAAAAAGTCAAAAAGCCTAGCCCGCCGTGGAAGCCCTTTAGTTCGCTGTTGATTGGCGTAAGGCAAGCAACAGCGAATGAGCGTGAGCGAAGGCTGGAAGGGCGGTTTAGTTTAGGACGAATACTTATTTATTGGATATTCGCTGAGTTAAAAAAATGTGCTCCGTCATTTTTGTACAATTTTTTTTGTGTAGTGATTTTTTGCGTTTCTTGATATAATTATTTTATGACTGAATTATTAGCACCGGCAGGTAATGTAGAAGCTTTGGATGCCGCTTTGGGCGAGGGCGCAGATGCAGTTTATATGGGCTTAAAAAGTTTTAATGCTCGCTTGCGCTCTTCAAATTTTGCATGGAATCAGGCAGAGGCTGCGGTTCAAACGGTTCATCGGCTTGGGAAAAAAATTTATATTACTGTTAACACTGTTTGCGAAGAACATGAAACTGAACGCCTTTATAGATTTTTGGGTTATTTGAATAAAATTAAACCTGATGGTTTGATTGTTCAGGATTTTGGCGTTATCAGAATGTGTCAGGAATTTTTTCCGGATTTGGAATTGCATGCGTCGACTCAGATGAATGTGGCAAGTGCAAGTGCGGCAAATCTTTTGTTTAAACAGGGAGTTAAAAGGGTTGTTGTTGCACGTGAACTTGGTTTGCAGGAAGTTAAGGAAATCAAGGAAAATTCTAAGGCTCAAATTGAAATGTTTGTTCACGGAGCACTTTGTGTTAGCGAAAGTGGACTTTGTTTGTTTTCTAGTTTTTTGGGCGGTAAGTCGGCGAACAGAGGAATGTGTGCTCAGGCTTGCAGAAGACTTTACAGCGCACACTTGAGTGGCGGTGATGCTCAAGGTTATTATTTTTCTCCTTGCGACTTGCAGTTGATTGACCGTATTCCTGAACTTATGACGATTGGGATTGATAGTTTTAAGATTGAAGGTCGTATGAAAAGTGCTGAATATGTTGGCGCGGTTACTGCGGCCTATCGTTTTGTGATGGACCACTGGCAGAATGACAAAAAAGGCGCTATTGCGGAAGGACATCGTATTCTTAGCACGGATTTTGCACGGTCGAAAACTGATTATTGGTATGGTTTTGATAATGTTGAAGATGGCGTTAAAAATGCTGGCGCTAAAATTTTAAATCCAAATCAGGCGGGTGGCACTGGAATTTATTTGGGAAAAATTTCTAGACTTCGCGATGCCAGTTTGCAGGAAATAAAAGAAGCGAGTTATTATCTTAAAAAGCCGTTTTATTCTGATTTTTCTTCGAATGTGCAAGAAACTGTCGGTTTTTCTGATGAAGATGGCGCTAGTGCCGGCGAGAGTGGGGCTGGCTCTTCTGCTAGCGGGCTGTCGGCTGCTTTAGGGGCTGGCTCTTCTGCCATGCAAGAGTCTTCTGCCAACAGGGCATCCTCTGCTTTGGGCGAAAAATTTTCTGCAGGTACGAGGGCGTCTTCTGTGTTTGCAGCGACATCAACTGGCGGACTGCCGTCTTCTGCACTTGCACCGGCATCCTCTGCTGGACATTCATCTTCTGCTTCGAGCGCGCAGTCTTCTGTGGATGACAAAATCAAAAAAATCCAAATGGCTGTAATTTCTGGCGGCGACTATGATCCTGATCCCGGCGATAGCATTCGTCTTCACAAGAAAGATGATTCTGGCCGTGAAAGTCACAAAGTTCGGCTGGTAAAACTTGACGGCAAGGGAAACCGCTGGATTGATGTTCCAAAAGGATTTTCTGTGGGCGACAGCATTTATTTGCTTCAAACAAAAGCAATGTCAAAGCGATACAAGCGTGTGCTGCCTTCAGATCTTTCTCGTTTTACAAAGCAGCCTGGTCCAGAAAGACTTCCGATTCTTGATTTGACATCGGTTAAAAAAGATGAACTAAAATGGCTCAGCGAAGGTCTTTATATTGCAGTTTCTACTGTTGCCGATGCACATATTGTTCAAGCCTTGCATCCAGTCCGCATAATTCTTGAATGGAATTTTGAAACAAAATACGCTCTTCTTAAAAAAGATTCTCCTGAAAAACCAGTTCTTCCGTTTAGCAAAAAAATTCTGATTATAAATTTGGATCCATTTGTGCCACAAGGAACTGAAGAAAATTTAAAGCAGGAATTAAATCTTCTGATTGAAAAAGGCTACACAAATTTTATTGTCAACAATTTGACACACATTGAAATTTTGAAAGAACATAAAAATCTTCATCTTATTGCTGGTCCTTACCTTTACACATTTAATAAATGGGCGGTTAGTTTTCTGGAGAATTTAAATCTTTTAGGTATTTGGGCTCCGGCAGAAAATTCTTCTGACAATTTAGATGAAACCTTTACAAACAGCAATGAACGTTCTCGCGTTTTGCTAAGCGTTTTTTCATATCCGACACTTTTTAGAATGCGTTTTTCTTTGCCAGATGATTATGATTTTACGTATTTTACTGATAAAGAAAATACCTTGTTCAGAGTAAATTCTTCTGTTGACGGTTCGTTTGTTATGCCAGAACTTCCGTTTAGTATAATTGAAAAAATGGACGCTCTTAAAAACAAAGGCTTCAAACGTCTGGTGATTGATTTTACAAAAACTAAAGTTCGCAAAAGTGATATGCGTGATTTGTCAAATATTATTTCTCGCCACGAACGCATTGAAGATGCTTCCCGTTTTAATTGGAAAGACGGATTTTATAATCTTGAAAAAATAGAAGCTTACCAGGCAATGAATGCAAAAAAAGCTAAAGCACAGGAGTATGGAACTGTTTACAAAAAAGATTCTAAAAGAAACGATAAAAATCTTGGCAAATCAAATGGTAAACAAAATATGCAGTCAAAAACCAGTAAGCCTTCTAAAAAACGCCGTTAAATTTGCTGTTAGGAATTTCAATTTTGTACAAGTATGATTTTATAAATGTGACTGTTTAACAGGTTAAGCTTTATGATTTTTTTAAGCAGCCACACTTGTGTTAAAACTGCGAAATTTTTATAACTTGCATAAGATTTGAAATTCCTTTTTGCATAATGTTTTATAAGGAGACTTGGGATTTTTTTATAAAACATTATGATTTTTAGCAAAATTAAAGTTTTTTTACTTTATTAAATTTTTCACTTTTTTAAATTCTTTTGAAATTATGTAAAGC
>CAZDAY010000081.1:3481-7289 GCA_964503435.1 uncultured Treponema sp. | reverse complement strand
CCACCAAAGCGAAGCAATGAAGTGAAAACGGAAGTGCGAAAAGCGGGTTTTGTTTAGGGCGAATTCTTAGCAAAAAAAATGAAAGCAAACAGAAGAATTCGCTCCAAAAAATTAAAATTTCAAAAAAATCATTTAAGAAAGGAGAAAAAAAATGAATCTTGAAGCAAAAAAAGCAGTCATTATGCCAGAAGGAGTTTTTATAATTGGCACTTATGACGAAAATGGCGTTCCAAATGCAATGAATGCAGCTTGGGGAATTCAGTCAGATTTTGAAGAAATTACTTTGTATCTTTCAAAACACAAAACTACAGAAAATGTAAAACAAACAAAAGCGTTTACAGTTGCCTTTGCCACTCAAGAAACAGTTGCAATCAGCGATTATTTTGGAATTGAATCTGGCAACAAGGTTAATAAAATTGAAAAGGCTGGCTGTCATGTTCACAAAGCGGAACACGTAAATGCACCAATCATCGAAGAATATCCTGTAACGCTCGAATGTGAATGTAAAAGTTTTAATGATGAAACCGGAATTCTTGTTGGGAAAATTGTGAATGAAGTTGTTGATGAAAAAGTTATGACAAATGGAACAGTTGATTTAGACAAGTTAAAACCAATAATTTTTGATATGTCAACAAATTCTTATCGCGCAGTTGGACCGATTGTGGGAAAAGCATGGAAAGACGGACTTGCAATTAAAAAATAAAGTTTCACGTCTTATTAAACTTGAAATTTGTGCTAGGTAAAATTAATCTATTTTGGCGACTTTATATAATATAGGTTCTGTCTACCAATGAAAACTTGCGACAAATATGCGGAAAAGTCAGAAAATTTAAAAATTACAAAGCAAATAATTTTTTACAATTTGAATCAACAATGTCGCTTAACTTGTTTGAACTTAAATTTCGTTTTGCACCAATAAATTCATAAATGTAATTCAAATTATTCGGATTGTTTTTTGAATTTTTTAAAGGAACTGGCGCATAATATGGTGAATCGGTTTCAATAAGAAGTCTTTCTTTTGGAACATAATTTATAATTTCTCCAATTTCGTCGGCATTTTTTTTGCCAGAAAAAGTTATTGAACCATTAAAACTTACGTACCAACCAAGATCCAGAAAAAATTCTAGTTCTGATTTTGAATAAGAATATCCGTGAATAAAACCCTTGTTCCATTTTACTGCTTTTATAACGTCTATTGAATTTTTAAAACCCTGCCGTGAATGAAGAACAAAAGGCATATCAAGTTTTTTTGCCAAAGTTAATTGCATTGCAAATAAATCACATTCATCTTCAATAATTTGTGAATCAAAAAAATCGTGATCGCGCCCAGAATATTCAAGCGAATTCCAGTCGTGATCAATTCCAGAAGGTCCAAGTGCAACAAGATTGTTTTGAAATTCATCGCCAGAAGATTTAAAATCATTTATTGTGGTTTCAAGTTCATCAATGTAATCAAAGCGATTCATAACTGAATCATAATCTGGCATAATTCCTGCACAAAAATGAATCATCTTTTTTAGATTTTTTTTATCGTCTTCATTTTCCAACTCTTCAACACAAGATTTAAAATTTTCTACACGCGCCCAAATGTCATCTGAGCGAATTCCGCAGTCAAGTGCAAAAAATGGTTTTACTTTCGCCCAATCGCTAAGAATTTGGCTGGATTCTTCGAGTCCTTCATTTTGAAAAATTTGTGAAAAATTAAAAAAACAATCGCTATACATAAAATTATTTTACTACAATTTAAGATTTTTTAAAAGACTTAGCCCCGATTGTAAGGGCGGCGGCAGCCGTTCTTGCGAAGCAAGAATGATAACCCTGAAAAGCGGGAAATGTTTTAAAGCAAATTCTTAGCACAAAAAATAAATTGTAAAAACAAAAAATGTGCTCCAAAAAAAAGAAAAATTACTCTGCCCTACTTTAAAATTTCAAAATATTTTTTGAAAAATTCGGATTTTTTGATTATATTTATTATACACTAAAAAATTTTAACTTTACGAGGTGCGAATGGAAAAAGAAAAAAATTATAGCTTAAAAGTTTGCGACAAAAACGGTAAAGAAATTCATCTTCATGACAAAATTAAATTTGGCGAACACGAAGGTTTTATTGAATACAACGTAAATTTATGCGGCTTTATTGTAAAATGGGACGACGGAACTTCAAGACAAATAACTTCTCACTTTGCACAAGAACTTGAAATCATTTAAACAAATCTTATTTTGCAACACTTTTCTTTTCTGACTTTTTATTTCGGATTATATCTACAACTTGAGAAATTACTATTGACAAAAACATAATCATACAACCGAAAATTTCTTTAGGTTTAAGTTTTTCGCCTAAAATTATTGCACTCGTTATTACAGCAAAAACACTTTCCATACACATTGCCAGAGAGCCGATTGTTGCATCACAATATTTTTGTCCAATGATTTGCAATGTAAAAGCAATTCCACAACTCATAATTCCAGAATAAAGTAAAGGAAGTGCCGCTTGCTTTATACCTAAGTAGTTTGGTTTTTCAAATATAAACATTAAAATTAAAGTGATTATGCCGCAAGTAAAAAACTGAACGCAGGCAAGTTTTATTCCGTCACATTCAAACGAAAATCTGTCTATTGCAAGAATTTGTATGCAGAAAAATATTGCTGAACAAAAAGCAAAAATGTCGCCTTTGTTTACAGAATTAAATTTGCCTTCAGGAAAACTTAAAAAATACAAACCAATAAAACCTGAAAATATGCAAATCCATGTTGACAGGGGAATTTTCTTTCTGAAAAAAATGAAACTCGCCAGTGGAACTAAAAACATATAAGTTGCTGTAATAAAAGCGATTTTTCCGCCAGTTGAATAATAAAACGCATATTGCTGAAAATTTGAAGCGAAACACAAAATTACGCCTAAAATTATTCCGTAAATAAATGTTTTTTTATCAGATTTTTTTTTAAGTGCAAGTTCTTCTTTTGACAGTTTTTTTGAAAGAGCAAAATCTTTAACTAGAATTATTGGGAGCAAAACAAAAGCGCCCATTGTTGTTCTAATTCCCATGAAGGTAAAAGCATCAACTGTTTCAACTCCAAGGCTTTGGGCAACAAACGAAAGTCCCCAGATAAATGAAGTTAGTAAAAGAATAAGAACGCCTTTTATTTGATTCGATTTTTTCATTTTTTTTGTGCCGGTTTCTCAGTTGATTTTGGATTTTTTAAATTTTCTGTTTACTTAGGAAAATTTTTATAAACTGATTTTAATAAGTTTTATATGTAGTGTATAGATTCTGAAACAATACTTTGACCTTGTTCTGTAAGCACTCAGAATAATAATATGATTAAAACTCAAAATGCTAAGCGGAAAATCTTAAAATGTATGTTTTTAAATAATTCTCTATAATTTAAAACAAAAAAGACTGCTCTAAAAAGAACAGTCTATAAATTTCATTGTAAAATTTAAAATCAAACAATTAGTAAGATTTTTTTTCAGTTTTACGTTTTTGATTCAAAAGTTTTCGCTCAAGCGTTGTTTTTTTCTGGTGATTTGTAGCAGAAGGTTTTACAAAATATTCACGTCGTTTAAATTCACGAACAATTCCTTCTCTTTCAACCATACGTTTAAAACGTTTAATTGCTTTTTCAAGATTTTCTGAATCATCAATATCGATTTTTGCCATAAATTCACCTCCTTGAATTCCGGTGATGCCGTAAAACATTTAGACTTTATATGAATTTCAAAATAAATTCAAGTAAATTTCTATTTTTTGTCGATTTTTGTGTGTTTTAATAAACTTATCGCTATATATGGGGATTTCGACGGTGC
>CAZDAY010000081.1:0-3381 GCA_964503435.1 uncultured Treponema sp. | reverse complement strand
CAAAGCCGAAGTGCAAGCAGATACTGGAATGACAGGTGAATTATAATTATGCTAAAATCTGAACAGACGATTACAATTTTATCAGAAATTTTGGAGAATTATTATGAAAAAGTTTTTAACTTTATTTTTTGTTTTTCTGGCAAATTTAAATATTTTTGCTGCGTCTGGAATGATGTGGAATCAAAAAAATCTTAAAGTTTCTAAAACAAAATGGTTTGACATTATATATCCAGAATCTTGCGTAGAAAGTGCAAGTTTACTTTACAATAACGCGGATTCTATTTACGAAGAAATTTCGCAATCTTACGGCTATCCGATTTCTTTTAGAATGCCAGTTGTAATAACTCCAGCGGTAGAAAATTTTAATGCGTATTGGACGGCTTATCCTTACAATCATATTGTTCTTTATGACACTTATCCAATTAAAGAACTTGAAGTTTTTTCACAATCACTTTTGTCAACTTTTAAACATGAACTTACGCATGCTTATACTTACAATTTAAAAAGTAATGCTTTGCTGCAAGTTTCAAAAGTTTTCGGTGATGTAGTTAATCCTGGATTTTTATTTATAACTAGCGGTTGGGCAGAAGGTGCAACTTTAACCAGCGAAAGTTCAACTGGCGAAGGAAGGCTTAACAACGAATATGCAAAGCAAATGGTTAAGCAGGCAAAAATTGAAGGCGAATTTCCTTTGTACGCGGATGTTCAAGGTTCAAGAGATTTATATCCAAAAGGTTCTTTTTATTATTTTAACGGAGCATTTAATGAATATTTACAAAAAACTTTCGGAATGAAACCTTATGCGGATTTTTGGTACGATTGTATAAATTTAAAATCTGTTTCAGTAAAAAAAATGTTTAAAAATAATTTTGGCGAAAACTTAGACAAGGCATGGCTTGATTTTTATGCATCCGTAGAAAATACGCAAGTTAAAGCAAATCCTGTAAAAGCGCAAATTGTAAAGGATTTTTTTGAGCCGCAAGCAAAAAATTTTTCTTCAAAAAATAATTCTGGCGCACTTTATTCAAATCTTGTTTCTAGCGAAAAAGGAATTTATTTTTTAAATCAAAAAAACGGTACGCTTTACTTTCAGAGTTTTAAAAATTATTCTGATTCTTCAAAAAATTCTCCTAAAAAACTTTTAACTTATTCTGGAATTCAAAGTTTTAATGTAAGTCGCGACGGCAGATTTGTTTCGCTTAGCATTTTAAGTTCAGCAAGTGCAACAGAAAAATCAATTATAAAAATTTACGACACACAGAAAAAATCATTTTTTACTTTAAAAGAAAATTCTGTTTATTCACCTTCAATCATAAAATCACAAGACGAATATTTTTTGATTTACTCAAGTTATAAATCGCCAGTTTCTTCAACAAATATTTCAAAATTAATTTTAAATAAAGGCGGAAAAATTAAAAGTGTGCAAAAACTTTTCCAGAAAGAATGGAAGTTAAATGAAAATGCGACAAATTATTGTGATTTAGGAAATTCAAATTTTGTTTTTTTGCAGAGAAGCGGACTTTCTTACACATTTTTAATTATGACAGGCGACGGTGAAATTTTAAAATCTTACAAAATGCCACAAGAAAATATGTCGGTTCGCAATCTGGCAGTTTTAGAAAACAAAATTTATTTTTCTTTTACAAAAGATAAAACTCTTCCCCGCTCTGCTTATTTTGATTTTGATGAAGAAAAATTTGTTTTGAGCACAAAAGATATTTCTGGAGGAATTTTTTACCAAACAAAGAATTTGTCTTATCCAAATCAAATTTTTTATACAGCGGAATTTTTTAGGCAATCAAGAATTTTTACTGCGGACGAAACAAATCTTTATGAAAATGCAGAAACTCATTTTGTAAAGCCGGAAGATTTTGAAAATCTCGCGGAAAATACTGTCGTTCTTGCAGAAAATTTTATGAATTCAGAAAATCACGAAAGTAGTGCACAAAATTTCACAGAAAATCTTTCAGGAAATTTGCAATTTTCTGACAATAGAGAAACTACAGAAATTTCAACAAATCAAATTCCTTCAAAAAAATATAATCCGTTTCCATATTATTTAAAAGGAGTTTTCTATCCGCTTTCAGCAATCAGTTCAAATACATATCACCGCCCAGGCTTAAGTTCAAGTTACATTTTACCTTATGGATTAACTTACATTTCTTCAAATCCTTGGACAACTGATTTTTTAACGCTTTCAGCTGGATATGGAACTAGCACAAATTCTTTTGCAGTTCAGGGAACTTTCCAAAGCGGAACTGACACTTCTTTGTTTAAATATGCAATTCAAGGTCAAACAGAATTTGGTTTTACAGGCTGGCGAACTTCTGATGCAATAATTCAAATTTCTTCAGCAATACCTTTTGGCAAAAATTCATATTTTACTGTTTCTGCAAACAATCTTTCTCATATTGGAAAGGCAAACAAACTTTTGTTAGTTAACGAAACTGATTATTACAAATTCGGCGGTGCGATTGGTTCAGATCAAAATATTTATTTTTATACAGCAAATTCTTTTGGCGTTTCTTATTCAAATATTCGTGCATTTGAAAATTCAAAATATGAAAAACTTGGATTTTCAGTTAGTCCTCTGCTCTACTATTATTTTAACCAGAATCTTTCTGCAAAAGAAAATTATCAAAATTCACTTAACTTAGGTTTGAATTTTACTACTTACATTCCAAAACTTTTGCCTTTGAAAAACAAACTTGGCTTTACTTACAATTTGCCGACAAAAATTAAATTTGCAGTTTTGCCAGAAGAACTTTCAAATCTTGATGATTCGCCTTTAGTTCTTTCTACTTCAGACAAATTAACTTTAGACAACAGAAATATTTTGGGTGCCGCGCGACTTGAAACAATTCTATTTGCGCTCGACATTCAAAAAGCTTTAAGATTTTTAAACATACTTTATATGAATGATTTTAGCATTTCATTTATTTACACTTGCGCTCTAAGTAATTCAAGTGCAGAAAATTCTAGCTGGAGATTTTTAAAAGCAAGCGATTATGTTGAAGATTTTAAAAATAAAAAAGTTGACTTTAATTATGAGGCTGACCTAAGATTTATGCTCGCCTTAACACCGAATTTTGGAGAACTTGCAAGTTCAAGTTTCAGAACAAATTTTTATTTTGATTTGGGACTTTTTTCAAATGCAAATCCAAACAAAAATACGTCGCTCTTCTTTTCATCAATGGGAATAGAAAGTCGATTTTGATTTTACTGCTCATCTTTACTTTTCCAATAATCTTTTGTTTTGTTATCCAATGGAAAAAGTTGTTCTTCCAATTCGACTGATGTGCAGAGAGTCTTAATATAAATTTACAAAAAGGCGTTTATGTTCAGTGGCAAAGTCCAAATTATGAAAGCCCAGTCTCAGAG
>CAZDAY010000080.1:0-7381 GCA_964503435.1 uncultured Treponema sp. | reverse complement strand
GTCAATATAATGATGAATTTTTTTGTCGCCAACAATATTTTGCACGTGATAAATTAAATTTTTGTCTTGAGTAATAGAAGAATTTAATTCAGTCAAATAATTTATTGCATTAACAAGAATGTGTTTAAAATCTTCATCAAGAGTTTGTGTAATTTCTGAATTTATGGATTCTTCCATTGTTGAAGTTTCGTATTCAATCACAAAAGAACTTGTCGCTTCCTGACCTAAAATATCATCTTGCGGAAAAAATGAAAAAACAGAATAAGGTTCTTCTGAATTCCATGAATCTTGCAATCTTGCAATTACGCTGTGAGTTCTTTCTGGCGCACCAAGCAGAATAATTCCTAACAAATCAAAATCGCTGATTGTTCCGTAAAGACTTGAAATTCTTGAATGTAAATCTTCTGGATACAAAATAGGGTAGATTAGTCCGCCGTTTTCTTTTAAACCAAATTTTTCGTTTAAAAGTTTTAAGCTTGAATTATAAAATTTTTCCTCGTTATATCCGTAGCCAAAAAGAACAACAACAGTTTTTCCGCTGTATGAATCTGGATGTAAAAAAGTGTTTTGATTTTGATACAATTCATCGCTTTCCTGAACATTTAATTCCATGTTGCTTTGAAAGTATTTATCTGAATTATGATTTTTATTACACGAAGAAAAATAAAGTGCTGTTAATGCAAATATTGTAAAAAATATGATTTTGCTTGTATGTTTCATTTCCATTCTTGCGATTTTACAACAATCCACAGAAAAAATAAACAGAATAGTTTTTTTGATTTTTTAAATCGATTTTTTGAAGTAAAATTTTTTAATTGCCCAAATGCTGAGTTTTATATTTTCAGCGCCAGTTTAATAAAATTTACTTTTCCAAAACTAAATCACAAACGTAAGCTTCAGTTGCCTTAATTAAATCTTCTGGATTTAATGCAAGTTGAATTCCGCGAAGTCCGCCACTTATGTGAACCTTGTCAAGATTTAAAACGCCTTTATCAATAAAAGTGCGAAACTTTTTTTTCATTCCTAAAGGTGAACATCCACCTCGTACATAACCGGTTAATGCTAAAAGTTCCTGTGGTTTTACAGGATTTACATCTTTTGCCTCAGAAACATTTCTTGCTTTTTTTAAATTTATTTCGTGAACTGCACTTTGACAGAAAACTAAAATTTCTTTTGATTCTGTCCGCATTACAATAGTTTTAAAAACACTTTCCGGTTTTATTCCCAGTTTTTTTGCAGTTTGTTCAGCCGCACCTTTTTCTAATTCATGTTCGCCATCATCATCGTATTCTTTTGCTTCGTATGGAATTTTTAAAGTTTCCAAAATTCTCATTGCGTTAGTTTTTTTCATTTTTTTGCAGCACTCGAATTTGTAATATAAGTATTATTGTTCTTAAAAAGTTCAATAGAATCAATACGATTTTTCCAATATTCTGCTTCAGTTTTTGTTGTGTAAGGTCCAACGCGAAGTCTGTAGTAAAGATTATTTTTTGAATCTGTGTAAGTAAAAACTTCACATTGAATTTTGTTTTCATCAAGAATTGCTCTTGCTTCGTCAGCATTTTTTTTGCTCGTGTAAGATGCCGCTTGAACCCAAAATCTGTCTGGAACTTTTTCTGCTGGTTTTTCTACAGTTGAATTGCTTGAAGTTGTATTTTTTGAAGAAGAAGTTTTTGCAGAAGAAATAGAACTTGTAGCAGTTGAATTTGATTTTGTTGAAGAAAGATTTTTTGTGCTTTGTGTACTTGCAGATTTTACAGAAGTTTTAGAAAGACTTTCATCACTTTGATTTTGGTAATTTTTGTTTTCCGCAAATTTTTCCTGTTGAAGTTTTGAATTTTGTGTTTCTTGAATTGCTTTTTGTGCAGTTTGATTTTGTGCTTTAACAACACTTTCTTCAGAAGTTTTTAAATTGTTCAAATCGATTGTTGTAATTTCATCAGAAGCAGAAGAATTTTTAGAAGCATAATCGTAAAAATTTGTAGTTCCAGTTGAAATTACAGTTAAATTATCTGTAGCGTAAGGAAGTGGAGATTTTGAATTTTCTGTGATTTCTACAGTTCCTTCTTTTTGCAAAGAAATTGAAGAATTAAGCGGATTTTCCTGTACATTAGAATTTGAAAAGTCAGCAATATTTTCGTTTTCTGTAAGATTTAAATCTTTACTAAATTCATTTTGAGATTCATTATTTTGATTTGAAATTTCTGGTAAATTTGATGATGATGAATTTGATGAAGAAGGAGCAACCCAAATAATTCCATCGTCGCGGAGTGCTCTTGCACTAGATTTTGTTCTTGCCGAAGATGCAAACGGAAGCATTGCAAAACCTAAAACAACTAATAAAAAAATTCCTGTGGCAAGCAAAATCCAAAGAGTTCTTTTTTGTTCCATATTTTATCCCCTAAAGAAAAATCTCTTTTTAATTATCGGCGATTTTATTTTTCGAGGAGCTTGAAAAGTTTCCTTTCAAGAGAATTTCTTGAACCGATATTCCATACTCTTCTTATATCGGCATTTGAAATTTTATATTTAGCAAAAAGATTTTTTTGGCTTTTAAAACGATTTAAGATTTGTTTTAAACTCATTGAATCGCGTTTTTTAGAACGAAAAAGTCTTAAAATTTTTGGCGCATCAACAAAAATCACAAAGTCAACTGATTTAATGCAAGGTCTTTTGTAAAGAACTGTAGCATTTACAATTCGAGTTTTATTTTGATTTTCATCAAGAAATTTTTTTACTAAAATATCAAATTCTGGATAAACAATGTCTTCTTGTTTTTTTAAAAGTTCCGGTGAACTGAAAACTATTTTTCCAAGATTTTTTCTGTTGATTTTTTTGTCTTCGGTCAGCAGGGAAATTTTTTTTTCCTGAGCAATTTTTCCGAATGTAGAAAGAATTTTTTCTTTTTGATTTTCAATTATTTCGTGAACCAGCAAATCAGCGTCAATGCTAACGCAACCATAAAATTCAAGAATTGAACAGGCAAGATTTTTTCCGGCAGCCATTGGTCCTGTTATGCAAATTATTTTGTTTTGGGAAAAAATTTTAGCGCTTTTTGTTTTTTTTGATTTAGAATTTTTTTGCTCAGAATCAGAAATTTTTGAATTCATAAAATTAGTGAAATTCTCCCCAGGATTTTCCGCTTTCTATGCTAACTCTCAAAGGCACTTTTAATTTTACTGCGTTTTCCATTTTTTCGCGGATTAATTTTACTGCCTTTTCAAGAATTTCTTTGTCATCATCACATTCAAAAATTAATTCATCGTGAACTTGCAAAAGCATTTTTAGTTTACCATTTAAATCACTTTCCAGAATTGCATTGAAAATATCAATCATTGCTTTTTTTACAATATCAGCGGCACTTCCTTGAATTGGCGTATTTATGCAAATTCTTTGGGCACTGTTTTGAACTAATTTATTTGAACTGTTGATTTCTGGAACATATCTTCTGCGTCCCAGAAAAGTTTCTACATAACCGTTTTCTTGAGCTTTTCGGATTGTTTGTGAAATAAAATCTTTTACTCCGGAATAAGTTTTAAAATATTGTTCAATAAAATCTTTTGCTTGCGTGCGAGAAATTCCTAAATCCTTTGCTAAACCAAAAGCGCTCATTCCATACATAACACCGAAATTTACAGTTTTTGCAGCGCGTCTTTGTTCCGGGCTCACGTCTTGAGGTTTTATTCCTGCAATTAAAGCGGCGGTTGCTTTGTGAACATCAATTCCGTCAAGAAATGCCTGACTTAAATTTTTGTCTCCGCTTAAATGTGCTAAAACAACTAGTTCGATTTGCGAATAATCCGCAGAAATAAAAATTTTTCCATCGTTTGCGGTAAAAGCTCTTCTTATTCTTCTGCCATTTTCGTCGCGAACTGGAATATTCTGTAAGTTTGGATCTCTGCTTGAAAGGCGGCCAGTTGCAGTTCCTGTTTGCAAAAATGATGTATGAACCAAACTTTGAGAATCTGCAAGTTGTGGAAGCGATTCAACATAAGTGCTTTGTAATTTTGTGTATGAACGGTAATCCAAAATCAACTGAGGAACAATATCGTTTGTGCTTGCTGCCAGTTCTTCTAAAACCAAAGTGTCTGTGCTATAACCAGTTTTTGTTTTTTTAGAAGTTTTTAATCCGCGCTCTTCAAATAAAACTGTTTGAAGTTGTTTTGTGCTTGCAATATTAAATTCATGTCCAACTGTATCGTAAATCTTTTTTTCTTTTTCACTGATTTTTTGATTTAGTTCCTGATTGTAAATTTGTAGCGCCTTTTTATCCAAATGGATTCCGCTTTGTTCCATGTTCGCAAGAATTGGTAAAATTTGCATTTCCATTTCATAAAAAAGTTTGTGCAGATTTGCCTGTTCAATTTTATCTTTTAAAATTTCGTAGATTTGATAAGTAAAATCAGCATCTTCTGCCGCATAAGGATAAGCAGTTTCTAATTCTAAGTCAGCAAAAGTTTTTCCTTTTGGCACAATTTCGTTAAATTCGATTCCTTTTAAGCCCAAAAGTTTTTCACCAAGATTTTCCAATGAAAAAACGCCTTTTCCTTCCTGACTTGGATTTAAAAGCCATGCTGCAAGCATTGTGTCAAAAATTTTGCATTTCGGTGCAATTATTGTATTTTTTTTCGCTGAAGCATTTGAACCTCTGTTAGCAGAAAAATTTTCTGCCGAAGCAGTCGTCACGCTGTTATCAGGAGAATTTTCTGTGCCATTATTATCGTCTGCATTATCAGCAAAAGAACTTCGGTCAAGATTCATTCCATTTGTTGCAAGAACTTCCAAATCAAATTTGCCGTTGTGCATAACAATCGTAATTTCTGGCGAATCAAAAAGTCTTTTTAATTCTTTTAGAGAATCTTCTTTGTTAATAATTTGAACCGCCGCCGCAAAAATATCACTTGGCAAAATTACCGGAACATAAATTGCCTTTCCTTTTTCAAATGACAAACTAAAACCAAGCAAATTTGCATTTTGCGTATTTAAACTGTCAGTTTCTGTGTCAAAGGCAACAGTTTTTGCTTTACTTTCAAAAATTTTGTCAATAAAACTTTTCAATTCGCTTAAATTTGTACATGCACTGTAATTTCCCTGATTTTTTTTAAGTTCTATCTGACCTTCGCCACTTCCAAGTGAAATTAATGGTTTGCATAAATTTGCATTTTCTGTTTTTTCTTTGTTTACCTGCGAATTTTCTGCTAAAGAATTTTCAGAATCAGAATTTTTATCAAATAAATTTTTTTGATTTTGAGAATTTGTATAAGTGCCGGAAGTATTTTTAAGACTAATTTCGTCGAAGGAAATTCCTGCTTCGCTGGCAAAACTTTTTGCAATCTGAACCGCACCATATTTTTTTAAGAGTTTTGCCGCTTCTTCATAATCCAAATTATCTGTTTTAAATTCATTAAAATCTATTTTTACAGGAACATTTTTGTCAAGCGTAATAAGTTTTTTTGAAAAATAAGCATTATCTTTGTCGCTGCGGATTTTTTCACCCAGTGCACCTTTTATTTCGTTTTCGTGTTCATAAATTCCGTCTAAGGTTTTATACTGATTCAGCAGTTTTATGGCAGTTTTGTCGCCAACTCCTTTTACGCCGGGAACATTGTCTGAAGCATCTCCAACCAAAGACAGATAATCTAAAATCTTTTCAGGATAAATTCCCCATTTTACAAAAACGTCTTCTTTTCCATTTATTTCCCAACCGCCGTTTGCCTTGTTTGGAACCATTTCTTTGCAAGTTTCATCAACAAGCTGAAGCAAATCCTTGTCGCCCGAAAGAATTCTGCATTCTCTGCCTTCTTCCTTGCACTTTTTTGCAACAGTCGCAATAATGTCGTCCGCTTCAAAACCGTCAACTCTTAAAACTGGAATTTTTAGGGCATTCAAAATTTCTTCAATCCACGGCACTTGAGCATGTAAATCTTCTGGCGTTTTAGAACGATTTGCCTTGTATTCCGGATAAATTTCGTGTCTGAAAGTTTTTGTCCTTGAATCAAAAGCCGCAGCAAGAAAAGCGGGTTTTTCCTTAGCCAAAAGTGATTTTAAATTTTTAAAAAATATGTAAACCGCGCTGATATTTTCGCCATTAAAATTTGTAAGAGGATGATTTACAAGTGCAAAATACGCTCTGTAAATAAGCCCGTAGGAATCTAAAATATAAACTGTATTGTCAGACATTTTTTTCTCTAGTTTTGATGATTTTGATTTATGAATTTTTGTGTTTGTCAGAATTTTTTTGTAAATTAAACTTCAAATGCAATTCTTGAACCGGAAGTTGCTCTGCTTGCGTAAATTGAAGATCTGTTTTTACACGGATTTTTAAAATTCATAATTTGTTCTTTTAAATAAGACATGTGTTCTTTTAGTAAAGTTCTGTTTTTTTCATTTTGCTGCAAAACCTTAGATTGCAAATTTCTTAAATCATCCTGAATATTTTCTATTGGAATTGCTTCTTGAGGATTATAGGATGCAATTTTTGATTCATTATAAAGTTTTTGCATAGGAACTATAACTTTTTGCAAAGAACCAATGCTTGCAACAATTTCTGTTTCTAATTGACTGTGTTTCAAAAGAGATTCTGTGTCTTCCTGCTCAATTTTATTTTCCTGAATTTCCAAAACTTTTAAATATTCTTGAAATTTTTTTCTTTGTTCAATAAGTAAAGTTTTAAAACGTTTTAAAATAGCAACTCTTTGTTCAATTTCTTCCTGACTAATTTCAAATTTTTCCATAAAATCCTCCGGAAATAAATCCATAATAAATTTAATATTTATAATTAAAGGATGTTTCCAAAAAAGTTTTTAAAATATCAGCAAATTTAAAAACCATTAACCTGTAATGTTAAGACTTTGATGTTCACTTCCAAATCCTGCTCCGGCTCCAGAATTAAGTGCATTTTTCCAAGAATCCAGTAAATCACTTAACATTTTATAAATATTACTAAGTTGTTTTTTATCATGATTTATTGTGATGTTTAGTAATTCCTGATTAAACCAAATGTACAAAGACATTAAACTTTCTGACATTTTAAGGCGCTCTTTGTCTTGCTGGCTTTCACCTTCTTCCATATTAAGGCTGCATTGCAATTCAGAAATTATGTCAGTAACTTTTTGAATGTGATTTCCGAAATTTTCAATATTTTTTGCTTCGATTTTATTGTTATCATCAATAAGTGCCAAAGCTTTTTCCAGATGCGAAACCGCTCCTTCGTAAAGCATAACAATAAGTTTTCCCGGACTTGCGGTTTTTACGCCAACCTGCTTGTAAGCATTGTATCCTCCGAGATTATTATAAGCCATAAATTCCTCCTGTAATAAAATTTATAGTTATTTTGATTTTGAATTTTCCAATCTGATTTTAAATAATTTAAAACGAACTC
>CAZDAY010000079.1:0-7497 GCA_964503435.1 uncultured Treponema sp. | reverse complement strand
CTCCATTGACTGCGAATTTACAGCGTTTACGTCGCAAGTTCTCAATTAAAAATAAAAGGAATTATTTTCTTTGTCAACATTGCATTGGTGTTATTGGGAGGATTTTGGTAAGCAGAAAATTGTGTGAGGAAACCTGAACTTGAAAGCGTCATATTCGCTTGCACCAGAAGGAATGTTTGTGAATGCTCCGTGTCCGATGATTGTTCCTGCAAGCAAATATCTGCTTTGCATTCTGAATTCAAAACTGGCAGATTATTATATCAGAAATCTTGGTGTTACAAGAAACGGCGGTTATTTTGAATACAAGCCGATGTTCATAGAGCGACTCGGAATCAAAAAAAGAAATCTATGAGATTGGAATTGTAGAAACAGAAACTAATCTTGGAAAATGACTTTCTTGACTTTAAGGCATACAACCTTGAGACAATTCTTGCTGAAAAATTGCAGACGGTTTTTCATCGCGGACTTTTGAACAGCAGAAGCAAGGATTTTTACGGACTTTATCTTATTAGAATAAAAAATCAAGCAGAACGTGGGCTTTTATATTACGACAAAGCAATTTTAATGGCGAAACAAAATCCGCACGCAGACTTTTAGAAACTATTGCAAAGCGTTGCCCGCAAAGTCTAAAAGCCTACGAGCAAAACATTGCAACGCTTTTAACAAAATGCTAAAAGGCTATTATGAAAGTTCTGACAGTGTGTCAGGAAAACAAAATCAATGTGTCATGATAATACTAAAAGCGTGTCACACTAATGCTGACACACTTTCTTGAAAGTCGAAGTCAAAAAATTCGCTCCAAATAATTATTAAAATTAAAAATTTAATTCATAACTTCGGCGGAAAGTTCCATAATCATCGAATAAATCGGCTTTCCTCCAGGAACCATCGGCAAAACCATTTCGTCCTTGTCAACACGTGCATCAATTATCGCTGCCTTTCCAGACTTAAATGCTTCGTCAAAAACTTTTTCAAATTCCTTAGAATTCGTTGCTCTGTAGCCTTTAATTCCGTAAGCATCAGCAAGTTTTACCCAATCCGGCCCAAAATCCAATGTTGTCTGACTAAATCTTTTTCCATAGAAAAGCCTCTGCCACATTCGAACATTTCCCAAAGCATTGTTATTTTCCACAACAATCACAATCGGCAAATTGTAATGCGCAATAGTTGCAAGTTCGTTGCAGTTCATTCTGAAAGAACCGTCGCCTGCAATGTGAACAACCCGGCTGCCAGTTTTTGCAAGTGAAATTCCAATCGCGGCTCCAGTTCCGTAGCCCATGGTTCCTAATCCGCCAGAAGTTACAAAACGACGTTTTTTTCCAAACGGATAAAATTGTGCTGTCCACATTTGATGCTGCCCAACTTCAGTTGTAATAAAACAATCATCTCCCACAACAGAATGAATGTGCTCGCAAATAAATTTTGGATTTATAGAATCTTTTGGATTTTTATCGTAAGTTTTTGGATAATTTTTCTTCCATTCAGTAATTTGATTTATCCAATCGATGTGTTTTGCTTCGTTAACAAGCGGAATCAATTTTTCAAGAACTTCTTTTACGTCGCCAACAACGCATGAATCAGCAGAAATATTTTTATTAATTTCAGCCGGATCAATATCAATATGAAGAATTTTTGCTCTTTGTGCAAACTTTGAAGCATCTCCGTAAACTCTGTCAGAAAAACGTGCCCCAAGTGCAATAACCAAATCGCTTTCTGTAATTCCCATATTGCTTGCATAAGTTCCGTGCATTCCAACCATCCAGGTACAAAGCGGATTACTTGCAGGAAAACAGTCGCGAGCCATTAAACTTTCGCTAACCGGAATTTGTGCTTTTTCAGCAAACTTTAAAAGTTCTTCTTCTGCGCCAGAAATTTTTACGCCACCGCCAGCGTAAATTATTGGACGTTCAGCATTGTTAATAAGTTCTGCTGCTTTTTTAATATCATCTTCGTTAATTTTCGGCTTTGAAATTGCACGGCGAAATGTATTGTGCGCCAAAGAATCCAGCGCCAGAGCATCAGGATTTTCAGAAGATTCAAATTCATACATATTATTCAACGCGGTTACATCTTTTAAAATGTCAACTAAAACAGGTCCCGGTCTGCCAGATTTTGCAATAAGAAATGCCTGACGAATTGTCTGTGCTAAATCTTTAATATCTTTTACAAGAAAATTATGTTTTGTAATTGGAAGAGTAACGCCAGTAATGTCAATTTCCTGAAACGAATCTCTGCCAAGAAAAGCCTTTCCAACATTACAAGTAATTGCAACAATCGGAATAGAATCCATGTAAGCAGTTGCAATTCCTGTAACCAGATTTGTTGCTCCAGGACCTGAAGTCGCCATACAAACTCCAACTTTTCCAGTAGCGCGGGCATAACCGTCAGCAGCATGACTTGCACCTTGTTCGTGTGCAGTTAAAATGTGCGTAATTCTATTTGAATTTTTATAAAGTTCATCATAAATATTTAAAATATTTCCTCCGGGATATCCAAAAACTGTATCAATTCCCTGTTCAACTAAACATTCAACTACGATTTGCGAACCGTTGAGTAACATAACTGCCTCCAAAAACTTATGCGGTTTTACGTTTTAATATTTCAATAGAATATCGTATTTTTTTTATGTGCTCAAGTTATGAAAAAACGTCCTGTTTATGTCGAAAATTTTTGTGGAAAGTGATGGCTTGTTCTGTTTTTTTTTAATTTGGAGCATACTTTTTTACTTCGACCCGCTTTTCAGGGTTCCGGCTAATCGCCTCCATTCTCTGCAAAATCTGTCATTCCGAACTCGTTTAGAAATCTGTTAATATAAAAAGCAAACTATTTACTAAAAAACAAACTTAAATTTGCAGAGAACTCGCTGCGCTCGCCCTTACAATCGGGGCTATGTATTCATGCAAGAAAGCGGAAAGTTATGCTTATTTTCAAGCAATTTTAAATCCTGATTGTAAATCAATTTCAAAAAGTTTATAGTTGAGTAAGTGTCAGTTAGTTTATGCTAACATTTTAATTTTTTTTAATAACTGAATTTATAAGAAAATGCACGGAGTTAGGTTTCTTGACGGAAGTGAATTTTCTTTAATTTACACTTAAAAATCAGAAAAAAAATTTTAACTTTGGAGAAAAAAATATGATGATTGACAAGAGGCTTTTAAAGGCTGTTCCAAAATCAAAAAAGTGGATATTTTTAACCGTTTTACTAAAATGCATTTCGCTACTTTTAAATGCAGTTTTGATTTTTTCAGTTGCACAAATCATAAAAACTCGTGGCGAAAATATTTTGCTTCCCTGCATTTTAATTGCGCTAAGCATAATTTTTTCTTTTTTATCATCACAATTAACTTCGCTAACAAGTTTTAAATCCAGTGCTCAAGTAAAAAAAACTTTACGTTCAATGATTTATGAAAAACTTTTAAAACTTGGCACTGATTATCAAGAACACACGCAAAGTGCAAAAATTGTTCAGTTGGCGGTTGAAGGCGTAGAACAACTTGAAGTCTGGTTTGGCCAGTATCTTCCGCAATTTTTTTACAGCATGATTGCATCAATTACAAGCTTTGCCATTCTGGCGTTTTTAAATTTGAAAATGGCAATAATTCTTCTGGTTTGCGTTCCACTTATTCCACTGGCGATTGTGGCGGTTCAAAAAATTGCAAAACGAATCTTAAAAAAATATTGGGCGCAATACGCAAATCTGGCAGACAACTTTCTGGAAAATCTGCAAGGACTTACAACTCTTGAAATTTACAGCGCAGACGAATTTAAACAAAATCAAATGATGGAAGAAGCAGAACATTTTAGAAAAGTAACAATGAAAGTTCTTTCGATGCAATTAAATTCAATTATAATTATGGACATTGTTGCTTACGGAGGGGCAGGACTTGGAATTGCAGCGGCGGTTTCTTCATTTTTTGGCGGAACTTTAAGTCTGGAAAATTGCTTTATTTGTATTTTGCTTTCGGCGGATTTTTTTATTCCTTTAAGACGACTTGGAAGTTATTTTCATACAGCCATGAACGGAACAACAGCAAGCAATAATATTTTTGAACTTTTAGATACTCAGGAAAAAACTGACGGTTCACTTTTAGTTGACTTTTCAAATCAATCAAATCAGGAGAATAAATTAAATCAAAAGAATGTTCTCTACGAAGCAAAAAATCTTTCTTACTCTTTTGGCGAAAGAAATGTTTTAAATGATGTTAATCTGAAAATTCAAAACGGTTCTTTCACAGCCTTTGTCGGGAAAAGTGGCTCTGGAAAATCAACTACAGCAAAAATTCTTGCCGGCATAAATTCTGAATACAAGGGCAGCGTAAAACTTAACGGCACAGAACTAAATCAATTAAAAAAATCTTCACTTTACAAAGCCTGCACTTACATTAGTCATCGCGACTGGATTTTTAAAGGAAGCGTAAAAGATACTTTGCTTGAAGGAAATCCAAATGCAAGCGAAGAAGAAATGTGGAAGGTTTTAGACGAAGTTCAGTTAAGTTCATTTTTAAAAGATAACGGCGAACTTGAAATGCAGATTGAAGAAAATGCAGAAAATCTTTCTGGCGGACAAAAGCAAAGACTTTCTATTGCACGCGCACTTTTGTTTAATTCACAAATTATGATTTTTGATGAAGCAACTTCAAACATTGATGTGGAAAGTGAAAGCGCAATTTTAAAACTTCTGCATGAATTAAAAGGTAAAAAAACAATTTTGATGATAAGTCACCGAAAAGAAAATTGTGCTGGCGCAGATAAAATTTATCTTTTTGAAGATGGAAATTGTGTGGAGGAACAAAAATGAAAACTTTACTAAAACTTTCAAAACTAATTTCATCATTTTTTCCCGTTATGCTGCTTTCAATCATTTTTGGAACAGCCGGGCATCTTTGCGCTATTGCAATTCCGGTTTTAGGCTCAATGGCTTTAGTTGGAAATTTCAAAATCGGATTTTTAATTTTTGTTGGATTTGCACGCGGAATTCTTCATTACGTTGAACAATTTTGCAATCACTTTATAGCATTTTCAATTCTAGCAAAAATCAGAAATAAGGTTTTTGAAAAACTTCGTGAACTTGGACCAGCAAAACTTGAAGGCAAGGAAAAAGGAAATTTAATTTCTTTAATCACGAGCGATATTGAATTACTTGAAGTTTTTTACGCGCACACAGTTTCTCCGGTTTTCATAGCGACCTTTGTTTCAGTTTTTATGATTATATTTTTTGCACATTACAGTTGGATTTTGGCACTTGTCGCAGCAATTTTTTACGCACTAGTTGCAATTTTAATTCCGTGCATTGTAAATAAAAAGGCGGTTTTGCATGGAACTGAATACAGACAGGAATTTGCAAAAATGAATTCTTTTCTTTTGGATTGTCTTCGCGGACTTGAACAAAGCATTCTCTTTGGCAACGGAAAATCTAAACTGGAAAAAATTAAAACTGAAAGTGATGCTCTTGCTTTGAGCCGAAAAAAAATGGCGCTTAACGAAGGTTTTACTTCTGCAATTTCAGGATTGTTTGTAAGTTTTGCAGGGCTTACAATGCTCTCCGTTTCTTTAATCCTTTATAAAAATTCTTTGTGTAATTTTAATGCAGTTATAGTTTGCACAACAGGAATGTTTTCTTCATTTGGTCCTTGTCTTGCAGTTGCAGCATTGGGAAGCAGTCTTTCTGGAACAATCGCCAGCGGAAACAGAGTAATTTCTCTTCTTGAAGAAAAGCCGATTGTGGAAAATGTTGAAAACGGAATAAATGTTTCATTCACGAACGCTGGAGCAGAAAATGTTTGTTTTAAATATCCGAAAATAAATTCAAATTTGTTGCAGAAAAATCAAAACTTAAAGCAAAATAATCAGCAAAATCCAGAGAAAAATAAATTTGAAAAATCAGCGGAAATTTCTGGGCGAAAAAATTTAAAAACTCCGGCAGAAAATTTTAATCCTCAAAATCATCAAAATCAGCAGAACGAAAACGAATTTGAAACTGAAGAAAATATTTTGGACAACGTAAGCATTGAATTTCCTGCAAACAAAATCATCGGAATTCAAGGAAAAAGTGGCTCTGGAAAATCAACGCTTTTAAAACTTTTTATGCATTTTTGGAATGCTGATTCTGGCAAGGTTGAAATTTCAAAAACTTCGGTTCAAAAAATCAACACAAATTGTCTACGAAAAATTGAAAGTTATGTAACTCAGGAAACTGTTCTTTTTCACGACACAATCGAAAATAATATCCGCATTGCAAAACTTGATGCCACAGAAGATGAAATTATAAATGCCTGCAAAAAGGCGGAACTTCACGATTTTATTATGACCTTGCCGCAAAAATACAAAACTCAGGTTGCGGAATTGGGAGATAATTTTTCTGGCGGAGAAAGGCAGCGTTTGGGTTTGGCGCGAGCATTTTTACATAAAAGTGATTTTATTCTTCTTGATGAACCAACTAGCAATTTGGACAATTATAATGAAGAAAAAATTATGGAAAGTGTAAAAAAAGAATCTGAAAATAAAACGATTGTGATTGTTTCGCATAGAGATTCAACTTTTAAATTTGCTGATAAAATTTTTAAATTAAATGCCGGAAGAAATTCATAATGAAAAAATTAACTGTAGAAGAAAAACGGCAAGATGAGCAAAAAACAGTTGCTTTAATGATTCAACTTTACTGCAAAAAAAATCATAAGCAGAAAAATGCAATGAAAGATGCGGAATTTATGTGCGAAAAATGCAAAAATTTGCTTTCGTATGTTGACCAGAGGATTTTAAATTGTCCTTTTATGGAAACAAAAACTTTCTGTTCAAACTGTCACGTGCATTGTTATAAAAAAGAATATCGTAAAGAAATAAGGCGCGTTATGAGATTTTCTGGTCCCCGAATGCTTTTTTATCATCCAGTAAAAGCGATTCGTCATGTAATCAGCACAATTAAGGAAAAACAGAAAATTTCGAATGAAAACGTGCGCTTAAATTAGAAGATGTGCGGTTTATACGAGGATTTTGTGCTAACAGAAAATTTTCTGTTAGCACGAAGAATTTTTTGGTTAACAAGGAGTATTCTGTTCACCCAACGGCTTATCTACTCTAAAATTGCACCTTTGTCTGCGGAACTTACTAATTTTGCATAGCGTGCCAAATAGCCTGTTTTTACTTTTGGTTCCGGAGCGTGCCAGTTTGCTTTGCGACGTGCAAGTTCTTCATCGCTTACTTCAAGATGAATTTTGTAATTGTTGATGTCGAGCGTAATTTTGTCGCCTTCTTCAACAAGCGCAATTGGTCCGCCAACTGCAGCTTCCGGAGAACAGTGTCCAAGTGAGGCACCACGAGTTGCACCAGAAAATCTTCCGTCTGTAATTAAGGCAACCTGTTTATCCAATCCCTGACCGGCAAGAGCGGCTGTTACAGCAAGCATTTCGCGCATTCCAGGTCCGCCTTTTGGTCCTTCGTAGCGGATTACAACAACATCGCCAGGATTTATCTTTCTGTTCTGAACGGCTTCCATTGCTT
>CAZDAY010000078.1:0-7548 GCA_964503435.1 uncultured Treponema sp. | reverse complement strand
TTCTGCTTAACCTAAAATCCTCAGCATAATCAAAAATCATTCAACTGTTACAGATTTTGCAAGATTTCTTGGTTCATCTGGATCGTTGCCCTTGTAAACAGAACAATAATATGCAAAAAGTTGCGCCGGAACAATCGAAATAATTGGCTCTAAAGTCGGTTCAACTTTTGGAAGTTTAATTATTGTATCGCAGCAATCTTTAAAAGCGCCAGTATCGTCCTGCGTAATTACCATAGTTGTAGCACGTCTAGTTTTAACTTCGGTAATGTTAGAAATAATTTTTTTGTAAAGTTCCGGCTGAGTTGCAATCGCAATAACCAAAGTGTTGCTGTCAACCAAAGCAATCGGGCCATGTTTCAATTCACCAGCCGCAAAAGCCTCGCAGTGCATATAACTCACTTCTTTTAATTTTAAAGCACTTTCCAAAGAACTAGCGCTATCAAACAAGCGTCCAATGTAAAAAATTTTCTCTTTATTAAACTGCAAAGATGCAAATTTTTGAATTTCAGACTGATTATCAAGAATTGATTGAATTTTTTCTGGCAAAATTTTCAGTTCATTAAGTAAAAAATCAAATTCATCATCAGACAAGGTTTGCCTTTGCTTAGCAAAATTCAATGCCAGCATATAAAGACACATCAGTTGAGTTGTATAAGCCTTTGTTGACGCCACCGCAATTTCAGGACCAGCCCAAGTGTAAATTACTTCATCAGCTTCACGGCTAATTGTAGAACCAACGCAATTTGTAATTGCCACAACTTTTGCCCCAGCAGATTTTGCAAGTCTTAATGCAGCCAGAGTATCCGCAGTTTCGCCAGACTGACTAATAACAATAAAAATATCATCTTTTGTTAAAATCGGATTTCTATAACGGAATTCTGAAGCAATATCAACTTCAACAGGAATTCGTGCATATTTTTCAAAAACATATTTTCCTACAACACTCGCATGATAAGAAGTTCCGCAAGCAATAATTACAATTCGTTTAGCATTTTTCCAGGATTCAAAATCGATTTCATCAAATTTAATTTGTGTCTTTCCACCAGAATCTTCAACAAGACGCGGACGCAAAGTGTCGGTAAGTGCCTTTGGCTGTTCATTGATTTCCTTAATCATAAAATGAGCGTAGCCAGATTTTTCGGCACTAGAAGCATCCCAATCTATATGACTTGGAGTTTTTATAACCTTATTAGCATCTTCGTCAAACAAATCAACATGATCATCGTACAAAACAGCAATTTCTTTTTGATCCAGAAAATAAACTTCGCGAGTATGTTCCAAAACCGCCGGCACATCACTTGCAATAAAATTTTCATCCTTTCCCAAACCCACAATGAGCGGACATTCTTTTCTTGCAGCAATAATTCTATCAGGATAATCTTTGCACAAAACGCCCAAAGCGTAACTTCCTTCAAGTTTTTTTAAAGTTTGCACAACAGCCTGAAAAATATCAGCGAATTGTTTGTAAAAATAATTTATTGTATGAGCAATAACTTCTGTGTCAGTCTGACTTTTAAACACAACGCCTTCGTTCTGCAGCCATGCCTTTAATTTTGCATAGTTTTCAATAATTCCATTGTGAACAACAGCGATTGTTCCTTCTTCGTTTAAATGAGGATGTGCGTTTACGTCGCTTGGTTCACCGTGAGTTGCCCATCTTGTGTGCCCAATTCCAATATTTCCGTGAACAAAATCTCCTGTTTTTTCAATAAGCAATTTTTCTTCAGCATCAAATTCCGGAGAATTTTTAGAAGATTTTATAAATTCACCAGTAATATTTTCTGTAAGAGATTTAAGTGCACCCTTTACTTTTTTTACAATTATATCTTCACCATCATAAACTGCAATTCCTGCGCTGTCATAACCACGATATTCAAGTTTTTTTAATGCCTTAATTAAAACAGGGCTCGCTTTTTTACAACCAACATAACCAACAATTCCGCACATAAAAACTCCTTTTGAAGAATTTTTGAAAAATAAATTTCAACTTAGAATAATATAAGTTTTACAGAAGAATGTCAGTTAAAATTTTTGATTTTGTATGATTGCTGATTTTATAGAAATATTTTGAAGCACATTTTGTTTACACAGCGAAATTTTATTTTTGTGCAAAAAGCCTAGCCCGGACTGGAAGGGCGTGCTGAAGGCACGTTCTGTAGAGAGCGAACAGCGAACGGAAGAATGGAGTGGCAACGGAACCCTGCAAGGCCGGTTAGCACAAAAGATATGCTCCAAATTAAAAAAATAAAAAATCAATTTGCGGAAACTTTTGTATTAAAAAATTTTTCAAAGACATTTACAATTTTGCTGTCGTACAAATCATTTCGCGATTTTAATTCGGAAAGCGCTTCCTGAGAACTGCGAATTTTATGATAACTTCGGCGACTTGTTAAAGAAATGTAAGATTCAGCAATGTGAATTATTTGCGCAAGTTGAGGAATTTCTTCGCCCATCAAACCTTCCGGATAACCGCTTCCGTCAAAATTTTCGTGATGCAAAAAAACGCCGCCAATAAAAATCAACATATAAGGTGAAGGCACAAAATCCAAATAATCAGCACCGCGCAAAACGTGAGTTCTTAAAATTTGTCTTTCTTTGTCAGTTAAAATTTCGCTGCGGAAAAAACTTTTGTCAATTTGCAAAAATCCTGCGTCATAAATCATAGAAACTAAGCAATTTATAAACGATTCTTTTTGACTTTTTCCCATCAGAACTGAAATTTTGTAAACAAGAGAACTTACTTTTATAAAATTATCCTGACGGTTTGTATGCAAGTCAATTTTGTGGCCAAGTTTTATGCACGGTAAAACCATTTCGCACAGAAGATTTTTGTCTTTGTTTGGAATTTTCGACTGCAATATTGATGTAATAATTGTTGTTTCAAGTTCGCCTAATTTTCTTTTTTGCTTTACGAATTTGACGATTTGCACAATTATAAAAATTAACACTGTAATAAAAATTATAACTGCAAGCGCAATAAAAGCGACGGTCGACAATGAAAGTTCAACGCCATTTTCATTTTCAATTTTTGCGAAGTTCCTAAAAAAATCTTTTGCGATTACAGAAAAATTTTCTTCCATAAATAAAATGTTAGCATTGAAATTCTAATATTTCAATTTTTTTTTGCTTTGAAGATTTTTGCTTGCGGCGGGCGCTTTTATTTTTAACCGCAACTTTGCTTTGACAACAGTCCAGCGTTACTTTGACAACTGGCGGTTTGACTAGTAATACAAGTCTTCTGTAAAACAAAAAAAATTTTATTTTTGCAAAATGTCCACTACATGACTTGACGCTCCTAAAAGTTCCGGTCGCTGACAAGTTGCCAAATGATATTCTAAAAACAGCGAAAACTCTTCTTCGTCAAGAGAATTTAACATCTGCCTCATATAATCGCTGGGGCCGTCCTGAGCAAACATTTCAAGCCGCTTTAAACCAGAAAGTTTTTGAAGTTCATTTATATCTTCAAGCCGCAAATAACTGTACAAATCTTTTTCTGTTGTAAGCGCATGAAAATCTTTTGTAAGTGTTTGATTTTTTACGCAATCTTTAATTTTATGTTTTAAAAACGCATACATTAAAACGCTGTATTCATTCATAATATAGGCTGCAAAAATTATTCCGTTTTTTTTCGTTACGCGCCGGGCTTCTGAAAGTGCTTTTAATTTTTCTTCTTTTGTTTGCAGATGATAAAGTGGACCAAACATAATTGTAATATCAAATGTTTCATCTTGTAAAAAATGCAAATCAAGAGCGTTGCCTGGCCAGATTTTTATGCGTTCGTGTTTTGAATTCATTACGTCAAGATTTTTCTTTACTAATTCAACTGCTGTTACGTCAAATCCTTCGCGGGCAAGTGAAATTGCGTAACGTCCGGTTCCAGCGCCAAGGTCTAAAATTTTTGGTGGTGGTGCTGATATCTGTGTCGTTGATGAAATTTCCGCTTGTGTTGAAGAAAGCGCCACTGGATTTGCAGAAAGTGCCGATTTAAGCGCTGCCGTCGCTGAAGAAACTGACGGTTTAGTGCAAGAAACTGGCGGTTTTGCAGAAACTGACGCAGAAGCCGCCGATTTATTTTCTGAAATTTTGTTTTTGTCCAAAAAGCCCAATCGTTTCAAATATTTGTGAATAAAATGCATGCTCGTAAAAAATTCAACTTGACCATGCCGAGTTGTTAAGCGATGCTCTTCGTTAAATTTAGTATAATACTTTTCAAGTTCAGTCATATTTTTCCCTTATGATAATTTTTTTTAAGCAAAATCAATATTTAACTTTACTGTTTCTGTGCTAAGGCTTGCTTTTCTTTTTCAGTGTTAATTTTTGAAAAAACACAACCGCAATATTGCTGTCTATACAAATTAAATTCCTTGCTTAACTCCAAACTTCGCTGAAAACCGCCGTTCTTTTTGAAATCAGAAGGCAACCACTGAAGTGCCACAAATGTCGCTGATGTCGTCGAAAGCGCCGCTTGCGCTGAAGAACTTTCCACTGATTTTTCGGAAGATGTCGCTGGTGTCGAAGAACATAATCGCTTTCCAATTTCATTTATTTTTTTTGAATCTTTAAACGGACTAATCGAAAGCGTTGTACACAAATAATCAAAATTATTTTCCCTTGCATAAAAATACGATTTTTTCAGGCGAAGTTCATAACAGCGGGAACAGCGTTCACCTTTTTCTTTTTCAGTAATAAATTCTCTGTTATTTTTTAAATCAAGTGCATCATAAAATTCCTGAGGATTATAAGGCGCTTTTACAAGTTTAACTTTATTTTTTAAAGCAGGCGGAAATTTTATCAGAAAATTTTCAAGTTCATTTAACCGGCGTTCATATTCTTGCGGCGGAAAAATATTCGGATTGTAATAATAAATTGTAACATCAAAAAAATCGCTAATATATTCTAAAACATAAGACGAGCACGGACCACAACAAGCGTGAAGTAAAAGTTTAGGGCGAATTTGATTCTGACTAAAATATTTTAAGAATTTTTCTAATTGTTTATGATAAGGCGTGTTTTTATAAAAATCATTTTCACAAAAAATTCTCATATTTTCACTTTACCACAAAGCAGGATTTTGATAAATTCATTTCAAGATGTTACGTTTGCGATGAATGGCGGCTGACTTATTTTTCATTATACAGCCTAATGAGCTTAAGAGAAGCGCAACTTAAAAATTCAAATTTTAAATCAGCAAGCTTAATTTTTTACAGTTGATTTTTTAACTTGCAAAAACTCTACGTCTCCTATCCCACATCACCAAGTAATTCAAAATCAAAACATTTTTATTTACTCATTTTCCACACAATGTGGGCTTTTACAGGAGACTTGTATGAACAAGTATGCAAAACGTTATCTTATTGATGCAATGAGCGGAATGGCTCAAGGTTTGTTTGCTTCTCTTCTTATGGGAACAATTATCAAAACTTTAGGACAGCAACTTTGCCGGTTAAGCGACAATCTTGTTTTTGAATTTTTAGTTAACGCAGGAAATTTTGCCACAGAACCGCATGTTGTAGGGGCTGCAATGGCGATTGGAATTGCGTATGCGATGCAAGTTCCGGCACTGGTTTTATTTTCGCTGGCAACGGTTGGAAGTGCAGCAAATGTAACCGGTGGTGCAGGCGGACCTCTGGCTGTTTTAATAATCGCAATAATTTCTGCCGAAATGGGTTGTCTTGTAAGCAAAAAAACAAAAGTTGACATTCTTGTAACTCCGCTGGTAACAATTTTGTCTGGAGCATTACTCACAGTTTTAACAGCAAAATACATTGGAATTGCAGCAAGTGCTTTTGGAAATTTAATCATTTGGGCAACAAAACTAAAACCATTCCTTATGGGTATGTTGATTTCAGCACTAGTCGGAATTGCACTTACCTTACCAATTTCTTCTGCGGCAATTTGTGCGGCACTTGGTTTAACAGGTCTGGCTGGAGGCGCGGCAGTTGCAGGCTGTTGTGCTCAAATGGTCGGCTTTGCTGTAATGAGTTTTAAAGAAAACAAGTGGAGCGGAATTATTTCTCAGGGATTAGGAACTTCAATGCTCCAAATGCCAAACATCATCAAAAATCCACGAATCTGGATTCCGCCAATTTTAACTTCTATTATAACCGGCCCAATTTCAACCTGCGTATTTAAAATGGAAATGAACGGAGCAGCAGTTTCATCTGGAATGGGAACTTGCGGACTTGTTGGACAAATCGGTGTAATTACAGGCTGGTATTCTCCAGGCGAAGTTGCAGTTTCTCACGGGGCGCTGGCAATTTCACCAAATTTCTGGGACTGGATTGGACTTGTTTTAATTTGTTTTGTTTTACCGGCGATTTTAAGTCAGGCATTTGCACTTTTGCTCAGGAAAATCGGCTGGATAAAAGACGGCGATCTTGCCTTAGAGCCAGCAAGCGGAGTTAGCGCAAAAATTACGGTTAGCACAGAAAAATAAATTTTTGATTTTGGAGCACATCTTTATGCTTACGACCCGCTTTTCGTACTTCCACTGTCGTTCCATTCTCTGCAAAAATGTAAACTAAAACAAACAATGCATAAACTATCAGCACAAAAAAACAAACACATACAAAACAAACTGTTAATTTTGCAGAGAACGCCTCCGCCTGCCTATCGGCAGACAGGGCGGTACTACAATCGGGGCTAGGTTTTACTGTAAAACTAAAATTTTTCTTCTAGCGAGTTCAAAATCCGTTTTTCAATTTGATGTTCCAATTCAATGTTCTTAGCAAAGGTACATTTTTTTATTCATTGAATTTTATCCGCAAATATCACAAAATAAGCAAAACAAATTATTAAAAAATCTGGAGGAAAATTTTATGCCAATGATAAATTCAAAAATCACAGTTTCACTTTCTCAAGAAAAAATGGACACTTTAAAAGCAGAACTTGGAAAAGCAGTTTCTGTAATGGGAAAAAGCGAAACTTACTTAATGGTCGGTTTTGAAGACAATTACAGTTTATACTTTGGTGGCAAAAAATTAGAAAAAGGCGCATTTGTTGAAGTAAAAGTTTTGGGCAAAGTAAATGCCGAACAAAGTGCAAAAATGAGTGAAAAAATTTGTACTTTATTTGAAAATGAACTTTCAATTCCTGCTGATAAAATTTACATAACATATTCTGGCTACGAAAACTGGGGCTGGAACAAAGGCAACTTTTAAAACTTATGACTTCTTATTTTTGTGTGAATTGCTTACATTTTATGGTTTTGAAATTCAAATCACTTGGACAACGGTGATAATTTCCCTGTTTGTGTATTTTATTTATTTGGATACGCTTTATTAGCGGACTAAAAGCCCTGCACTTACATATTCAGTAAGCAACGTGCGAGAAAACCCTAGTTGCTGAACTTTTTGCGTTGTGATGATATTGTTGCAGGTTTTGAGTTCTTCAAGAATTCTTGAATTGATTTCCATAGTTTCACCTTAACTTATATTTAACAAACGACAATAAATTATAGATAATTTTAGCTTGCATGTTAGGTCGTGAGTTCTACTGTATTTTCATAGAATTGTTGTACGTGATGTAGGCGAAGTTTTTTCTCCATAA
>CAZDAY010000077.1:0-7553 GCA_964503435.1 uncultured Treponema sp. | reverse complement strand
CTGGAACAAATGTTTTAAAGCTTGACAGAGTTTTTTGTCATGAAATTACAACTCCTATTGCTATAAATGATTTGGTTGAACGCAATAAGGATCGTGTTTTTGATCCAACAAAAATTAAAGCGGTTATTGATCACGTAACTCCTGCAAAAGACAGTAAATGTGCTCTTCAGGAAAAAATTTTAAGAACTTGGGCAAAACGAAATAATATTAAGGATTTTTTTGATATTGGCGCTAATGGAGTTTGCCACGCTATTTTTCCAGAAAAGGGTTTTGTAAGGCCAGGTTTTACAGTAATCATGGGAGACAGCCACACTTGTACTCATGGAGCGTTTGGTGCGTTTGCGGCTGGCGTTGGAACTACAGATTTGGAAGTAGGAATTTTAAAAGGTGTTTGTTCTTTTAGAGATCCAAAGGCAATAAAGTTCGTTTTAAATGGTAAATTAAAAGATGGAGTTTATGCAAAAGATGTAATTCTTTATCTTATCGGTCAAATTGGAACAAATGGTGCAACAAATTGTGTAGCTGAATTTACAGGTCCAATTGTTGATAATATGAGCATGGAAGAAAGAATGACAATTTGCAATATGGCAGTAGAAGCCGGAGCCACAAGTGGAATTTGTTTTCCTGATATGACAACTGTTGAATATTTGTGGCCTTTTATAAAAGATGAATTTGCTTCAAAAGAGGATGCTTTAAAGGAATATAGCAAGTGGCGTGATGATCCGGACGCTGAATATGAAAAAGTTTACACTTATGATTTGTCAGATTTAGAGCCTGTTTGCACAATTCAATACAAACCAGATCAAATAAAGAAAATTTCTGAAATGGAAGGTACAAAAGTTGATCAAGTTTACATTGGTTCTTGCACAAATGGCCGCATAAGCGATCTTAGGATTGCTGCACAAATCTTAAAAGGTCATCATATTGCTGACGGTGTTCGTGGAATTGTGAGCCCAGCAACTCCTCTTATTTACAAAATGGCTTTAGACGAAGGAATTATAGACATCTTTATGGATGCAGGTTTCTGTGTTACAAATCCAACTTGCGGTGCTTGTCTTGGAATGAGTAACGGCGTTCTTGCGGAAGGTGAAGTTTGTGCTTCAACCACAAATCGAAACTTTAACGGAAGAATGGGAAAAGGCGGAATGGTTCATTTAATGAGCCCTGCATCTGCTGCGGCTACAGCAATCACTGGAACAATTACAAATTCACAGCTATATAAAGGCTGACTTTAAAACTTATTTTTAGGGGAACAAACATGAAACAGTTTGGTGGAGAAGTTCTTTTCTTGGATCGTTCAGATATAAACACTGACGAAATCATTCCTGCAAAGTATCTTACAGAAAATACCAAGCAGGCATTAAAACCTTACCTTCTTGAAGATTTAAAACTTGACGGTTTTAATCCAAAACAAGATATTTTGGGAAAAAAGGTTATTATCACCCGTGAAAATTTTGGTTGCGGCTCAAGTCGTGAACATGCGCCATGGGCACTTGAAGTAAACGGAATTTATTGCGTTATTGCTGTGAATTTTGCACGAATTTTCCGCCAAAACATGTATAACTGCGGACTTCTTGCGCTAGATATGCCAAAAAAAGACATTGAAGATATGTTTCATACATTTGCTGACAAAGATACAGAATGTAAAATTGAGCAAAAAGAAGATGGAACATGGAAAGTAAAATTGATTGCCGGTTCACTTTCAAAAAGTTATCCTTTTAAATTAGAAGGATTTGAAAAAGCACTTATTGAAAATGAAGGTTGGATTGGCTACGCTGATTCAAAATATTAATTTTTAAGACTTTGTTACAGACAGATGGGGCTGTCTAAAAAGAATGAAAACCAGTGGTTGCACTTCGGCATTGCTCAGTATCCGCAACGTCGAACCAAAGACCGCTGAGTCCTAAATTTTTAGACAGCCCCATGATATTTTTAAATTTTAATCAATAAGATTTCGATTTTTTAATTCATTTAAAATAAGTTCTACAATTTTTTCTGGCGTTTTATTTTCTGTGTCAACAACTAAATCCGCAACAGAATAATCATTATTATCAATATTATAAAGTTTTTTATAGCGACGGCTGTCTTCTCCATCTCTCATTGCAGTAAATTTTTTGATTTCTTCCAAAGAGCCGCCTTCCCTATTAAAAATTCTTTGTGCCCTAAGTTCATCGCTTGCAAGAAGATAAACTTTAAAATCCGCTTCTTTTAACATCCATATTGCGAGTCTGCTGCCTAAAACGCAACTTTCCTGCTTTGCAAGTTCAACTTGATGAGTATCAACATAAATGTCATAAGAATCATCTGTTTTTGCATTTTCAATAACCTGCGCTAAAGTTAAATTTCTTTCCTGAGCAAGAGTTCGAAAAGTATAATTTATAAGTTTTACGCCAAGCCTTTGACTCAAAAGCGTGCTGACTGTAGTATTTCCGCAACCAGATTTTCCGCTTATAGCAACTCGAATTTCTTTCATTTTTACCTCAAAAATTCAAAATTAAAAAAATTATTCTACATTTTTGCTTTGTTCACGAATATTTTCCAAAGCATCTTTTGCATTTATAACCATTTCGCCAAGTTCCGCAAACTGATTTTTACTTCCGATTGTATTGATTTCTCGGTTCGCTTCCTGACAAATAAAATCAATTTTTTTACCTGGAATTAGATTATTTTCAATTTCAAAACGCAACGCTTTTAAATGACTTAAAAGCCGAATTATTTCTTCATTTATTGTATATTTTACGAGCATTGCGGCAGTTTCTGTCATAATTCTGTTTTCATCAATATTATCCGCAAGCAATTCTTTAAATTTTGCAGTAATTATTTCTTTAAATTTAACTTCCATTTTAGGCTGCCATTCTTTAAAAAACAGAGCACACTTGTCTAAAGCTGAAAGTTTTTCCAGCAAATCAAGTTTTAAATTTTCACCTTCACGATTTCTGTCGCAAATAAATTTTTCTAAAACTTCATTAAAAACATTTTCAATTTTCTGCCAGTAATTTTCAGCATCATATTTATGAGTAATATTTAAAACTCCATCTTGGCTTACAATTAAAGAAAGCGGAATTTCCTGTGGATTAGAACCAATACTTTTTGCAACGCTTAAAATTGCATCATAATACATTTTTGCGGCAAGAGGATCAGCACAAACTGTCGCTGTTGAAGACAAATCTTTTACGCGAATGTTTACATCAACCTTGCCACGAACAATTTTTTTGCTGATGATTTTCCGGATTTTAGGCTCAAGCGGATTTAAAAACGAAGGAAGATTTACACTTAAATCAAGAAACCTGTTATTTACAGATTTTATTTCAACGCTGATTTGTGTATTTTCAACAAGTGATTCCTTAAAAGCATAACCCGTCATACTATTCATAAAAACTCTCCAAATTAAATTTTTTCCATTACAAGTTTTCCAACTTTCCAGTTATCTCCTGCGCCCATTGTCACAAAAAGATAACCATCTGGATAAGTTTGTGAACAATCCTGATTCAGCATTTCCAGCGCAAAATTTGCGGCATCAGAAAATTCTTTTGCGTAAGTTACATTTTTATTGTATTTTTTTGTTTCTTCAGCAAGAATTTTTCCATTAACCTTTGCAGAACTTGAATCTTCGCGGGCACTTGCATAAATCTTGTTTATAATAATTTCGTCTGCGTCCGTAAAGCACGAAGCAAATTCTTTAAGTAAAGCCTGAGTTCTTGAATAAGTGTGGCTCATAAAATCCACAATTATTTTATGATTTTTATAAAATTCTCTGTATCCGGAAAGAGTTGATTTGATTGCAGTTGGATGATGTCCATAATCATCAATAAAAATTATATCCTGACCAAATTTATTTTTTCTATGACCTAAAATTTCACTGCGTCGTTTTCCGCCAGAAAATTCAGCAAGACCTTTTTTTAAATTTTCAATGTAATCTTCTGGATTTTTTTTATCATTTTGCAAAAGACGAACAACTACAGCAAGAGCCGCCGTTGCATTTCTGATATTATGAATTCCCGGAACACAAATATAAAATTCACCTAACGAAGCAATTTTAAAATACTGCCTTCCATTTTCAATTCTACCAAATTCAATTTTAAAATCACCTAAAGCATTGCAACCATAAGGAATAAAATTTATGTCTGGCCGAATATTTTTTACAATTTCAGCAGTTTCCAAAGCGCCCTTATCATCGGCACAAAAAATTAAATCTTCGTTTTGCGGAAGTTTTTTTGCATAATCCACAAAGGCATTTCGAATATCTTCATAAGTTGGATAAAAATCCTGATGATCGCTTTCCACAGAAGTTAAAACGATTTTTTTTGGATAAAAATTCATAAAATTTTTTTGATATTCACAGGTTTCTGCAACAAAATATTTGTGTCCCTTTGACATTGTGCAAGAATTTCCAAAAGACGAAATAATTGAGCCAGCCAAAGCACTCGACTCAAGCGGAAGTTCCTTTAACAAGGTTCCTGTAAAACCTGTAGTTGTAGTTTTTCCGTGAACACCGCAAATTCCAACGCTGTAAGAGGCTTCACTTAACAAACCTAAAGCCTGTGCGTATTGAATTGTAGGGATTTTTAATTCAAGTGCTTTTTTTAAATCAGGATTTTTTTGCACAGAATATGCGCTTGAATAAATTACAAGTTTTATGTCCGGATTAAGATTTTCCTCGCTAAAAGCTTTCACTTTTATATTTAAGTTTTCAAGAATTTCATCAGTATAAAAACGTTCGCTAACATCACTGCCAGAAATTTCAGCACCTCGACTAGCAAGAATTTCCACAAGTGCCGCCATTCCAGTTCCTTTTATACCAACAAAATGTATTTTTACGCCATGCAAATCTAAAGGCAAAGATATTTCTTCCATAAAACAGTCCGATTTTTAATTTTTTAAGAGAATTTTCAAATAATCTGAATTTTGAAACTTTGTATATATTAAACCTAAGTTAAGTCTTGTTCAATCTGTTAAATTTAAATCAGTTTTTACTGCATTGATAGGCTCAAAGCAACGTGTTAAAAGTGTATTTTTGTTTTTTATAAAAATCAGAATTTGTTTACAGAAGATTTTTTTTTTGATTTTTGAAGATTTTGGATAAAGTGAAAATTTTCTGTAAAACCTAAAATCAACTAGCGTGTATAAATTTTTCTTTATGCACTTTAATTTTTAAATTTCAAACTTGCAGAAAATTTAAAACTTAAAAAAAATTATCTTTGACCAGAAAGTTGAATGTAAATTTGATCAGCAAGACCAAAGCCTGCATTTTTTGTAATACTTTCACTCAAATTGTCGTACATCATATCTTCATACATATTTCTTGCATAAGAATTTTCATCTCCTGCAAGATTTGTATGCTGAATTGTATTCCGCATAGAAGAAAGCATCATTTTTACCATATAATTTTCCATTTCCATGGATTGAGCATAAAGTTCTGAAGTTTTATCAATTACAATTTTTTCGCCAGAATTTGATTTTAGAGAATTTGCAGCAAAACCCTGAGGACTTGCATTTTTATCATCTTCGTTTGTGTAAATTCCGTAAAAACCGCGAGTATAATCGCCATTTAATCTGTTATTTGGAAGAATTTGTGATGAAGAAATTCCTGTGTTACTTGAAGATTTTTCTGTGGAATTATTATTTTCCAAATTTGCCTGATTCGCCTGATTCGCCTGCATTTTTTTAAGCAAACTTTCAAATTTATTGCTTTCATTTTGAGTTTTAGTTTGCTGCATAATCGCAGAAGAATTTCCCAAAGTTCCTGTAATTCCTAAACCACTAATTCCGTTAACAGCCATTTTTTCCTCAATCAATCAAAATCAAATTTTAACGCTTAAGATTTGTTGCAGTTTGAAGCATTGCATCGCTTGTTTGTATTGCTTTTGAATTAAATTCGTACGCTCTTTGTGCAACAATCATTTGAACCATTTCGTTTACAACAGAAACATTGCTCATTTCAAGAAATTTGTGTTTTGTAATTCCCATGCCGTCAACTCCAGGTCTGCTTGCAATCGCCTCTCCGCTAGCATTTGTAACCTTATACAAATTATCTCCTGTATTTTCCAGTCCAACTGCATTCGGAAAGCGATATAATTCTAACTGACCAACTTCAATTGGTTCTTGCTGACCATTTACTTTTACATTAACACGTCCAGTATCAGAAATGCTTAAAGTTTCAAGTTGAAATCCCTCTGGCATAATAATTTCTGGAATAACGCGAAGTCCGTTTGCAGTTACGAGCTGACCATTTGAATCAACCTTAAATGAACCATCGCGTGTATAAGCCCAGCTTCCATCGTATTGCTGAACTCTAAAAAATCCATCGCCAACAATAGCAATATCTGTATCAACGCCAGTTGACTGCAATGAGCCTTGACTCATAATTCGTTGAGTTGCGCCAAGTTTAACTCCGCTTCCCATTTGAAGTCCAACCGGAGTAACTGTGTCTTCTGTGGCAGGAGTTCCGCTTAACTTTAAAGTCTGATACATAAGATCTTCAAATTCGGCTCTGTGCTGCTTAAAACCTGTTGTGTTTACATTTGAAAGATTGTTGGAAATTGTATCAATATTTGCTTGCTGACCATTCATTCCAGTTGCTGCATTCCATAAACTTCTTACCATATTTTATCTCCCCGAATTAAATTTAAGCATCAATGAACTACAGAAAAATTATCTGTTAACATTTACAACTCTTGACCACAAAGTGTCCATCATACTGTCTTCTGTTTGTACAGATTTTTGATTTGCTTCGTAAGCACGATTTATTTCAATCATTTGAACCATTTCGTTTACAACATTCACATTGCTGGTTTCTGTGTAAGACTGAAGAACTTTTGGGCGCTCATTTCCTTCAGCAATATAAGCCTGACCTGAAATATCATTTGTATTCCAGAGCGACGAACCCATCTTTTTTAAATACCGCTCATTTTCAAAACGTACAATTTTAATTCTGTCCACAACCGTATTGTCTTCTTTTGTATAAACCATTCCATCTTGATTTACAAAAAATTTATCATTTGGAACATGAATTTCGCCATTTTCACCAAGAACTGGATATCCATCTTTTGTTAAAAGGATTCCTTCCTTGCCTAAAATAAAGTTTCCGTTTCTTGTATAACGTTCGCCCATTGGCGTCTGGACTGCAAAAAAACCTTCACCACTAAGAGCCAAATCTGTATTTGTTTGAGTTGATTTAAAAGAGCCCTGTTCAAAACTTGTATAAAGTTCATTAGTTTCTACGCCAAGACCAATTTTTCCGATTATAGGAGCAACGTCATAACTGCCCTCTGAACTTGTATAAACACCGTCCGCTTGAGTTCTTCTTAATAAAAGTTCACTAAAAGATTTACTTACAGGAATGTCTTTTTTGTAAGCAGTTGTATCAACATTTGCCAAGTTATTTGAAATTGCATCAAGCCGATTTTGCTGAGCATTCATTCCACTTGCACCAATATACCAACCTCTAATCATAACGTAACCTCAGTTTAATTATCGGAAAGCAAAAAAATTTGTTAAGTTTTATTTTTCTGATTATTTTGCCAATGCAATATGTCAAAAAGAGGAGCCATATT
>CAZDAY010000076.1:0-7644 GCA_964503435.1 uncultured Treponema sp. | reverse complement strand
GAAGAAGATGTTAAGTCCGCTGCAGCAGAATCTGATGCAGAAAAGTCCGCGCCAGAAACAGAAGACGAAGATGAAGTGCCCGAAGAATGAACCGATTTTACAGGAACTTCAATTACATAAACTTGCGAAATATTAGATTTTATATAAACCGGAACAATCGTGCCGTCAGAAATTTCGTATTCATCCAAATTCCACAAAACTACGCTATAACCCAAAATGCTCTGGCACGAACTAAAAATAAACGCCCCACAAAAAACTGCACTTAAAGTCAAAAATTTAAAAAATTTACTTTTCATACAAAGAATAATATTGAATTTTTGAACTTATCTCAACGCAATCATTTTGGATTTTTTATGATTACTGAGCCAAGTTGAACTAGGGTTGGTGAGTACATCGAACTACGGTTAGTGAGTTTATCGAACTAGGGTTTGTGCATTTCAATAAACTCAGTATCCGCGAAGTTGAATCTTTGGAGCAAATTCTTATGTGCTAACGTGCTTTGCAAGGCTCCGCTTTCGCTCCGTTCTTTTTTGCACGAAAAATCGCACAAAAAAGAATGGCTTCGCCACCTTTCCAATCACGGCTAGGCTTTTGTGTTTCAGCGGACATCCACTTCATTTTGGCAGTCCGCCCTTACACAGAAGACTTAGCCCCGATTGTAATCGATCGATGTCGAGATAATCTTCCTACGGTCAAAAAAAAGTGCTAAAATCTTTGCTATGAAAGACGAAATTATTCCTTTAAGAAAAGACGTTCCGCAAGAATTCAAGTGGGACTTAACAAAACTTTATAATTCTGACTCCGAGTGGGAAGCAGATTTGGCGAAAATTCCTGAATTAACACAAAAACTTTGCGATTTTAAAGGCAAACTTGCACAAGACAAAGAAACTTTGCTTTTAGCACTTCAAGCGGACGAAAACTTGTCGCGAAAAATTGAAAAGGTTTACCATTACGCAAGCCTTATTAACGAAAGCGACCAAAGCGATTCTTCTGCCCAGGAGCGACTTAACCGCATTATGATGGTTTACACTGAAACTCAATCTAAGACAAGTTTTTATACGCCTGAACTTTTATCAATTCCTGATGAAAAAATTCAAGAATGGCTGGAAGATGAAAAATTTGAACCTTACCGAATTTATATCAAAAAGATTTTGCACGCTAAGCCACACGTTTTGTCTGAAAAAGAAGAGCGGATTATGGCTTTGCAGTCAAATTCCGGTCAAACAGCGTCGAATGTTTTTTCACTTTTGAATGATGTTGATATGAACTTTGGAACTGTAAATGTTGAAGGCAAAGATGTTCCTTTAACTCACAGCACTTGGAGCGTTCTTGAAGAAAATCACGACCGAAAAGTTCGCGAAGAAACTTACAAAAAATTTTATGCGGTTTTTGAAAATCATGCAAACACTTTGGCAGCTCTTTATTCTGGTTCAGTAAACAATGATTTTTTTATTGCTCAAGCACGAGGATATAATTCTTGTCTTGAAGCGGCTCTTTACGGTGATAAGGTTCCGGTTAGCGTTTACACAAATTTGATTGAAACTGTGCACAAAAATCTTGACGTTTTGCACCGATATTACAGTTTGCGCAAAAAAGTTTTAGGACTTTCTGAACTTCGACATTGGGACGTTTATGTTCCGCTGGTTAAAAAAGCACAAACAAATATTTCTTATGAAGAATCAGTTGAAATTGTAAGAAACGCACTTGCAGTTTTGGGAAAAGAATACACAGACACGCTTTGCAATGGTTTACTTAACGGCTGGGCGGATCGCTTTGAAAATAAAGGCAAAAATTCCGGCGCTTTTTCTTCTGGCTGCTACGACGGATATCCTTACATCCTCTTAAACTACAAAGATTCTTCTTTGCGCGACGTTTACACAATGGCTCACGAGGGCGGACATTCAATGCATTCCTGGTATTCTGTTCACAACAATCCGTTTATGAGTTATGAATACACAATTTTTGAAGCGGAAGTTGCGTCTACTTTTAACGAAGAAATGGTTTTTAAATACTTGCTCAAAAATGCAAAAACTAAGGAAATGCGACTTTATCTTCTTTCAATGCGTGCCAGCGATATTTTAGCAACCTTGCATCGTCAGACAATGTTTGCTGAATTTGAACTTAAGTGCCACCAAAATGTTGAAAACGGAAATCCTTTGAGCACAGATTCTATCCGGAAAATTTACCGTGATTTGCTCGAATTGTATTTTGGTCCAGAAATGAAATTTGAAAAGGAAAGCGATATGGAAGGTTTGAGAATTCCTCATTTTTATAACGCATTTTATGTTTACAAATATTCTACGGGAATTTCTGCGGCTTTGGCTTTGGCAAAACGTGTGAGCGAAGGTGGCAATCAGGAACGCGAAGATTATTTTAAATTCTTGAAAAGCGGCGGTTCGCGTTATCCAATCGAAAGTTTGCGTGTTGCTGGCGTTAACATGGAAAGCCCTAAGCCAGTTCAAGATGCGCTTGATGTTTTTAAGGAAATTGTTGAACAACTCGAAGCAGAATTGCTTTAGTTCCGCTTTTTGTCTTTCTTGCAGAAGATGGCGACAGTCAGCGTTCGGAATGTATAGAGAAAAAACTTCAAATCAAGGAAAAATAAAAATATGAATTTAGAAAATCAAAATGAAACTGACAAAAATCTTCTCTGGACAGAAAAAGAAAAAATTGAATTATTAAAAACTCCAGTTTTTACAGTAACGCAGACAAAAAGTCTGGGACCAAATGGAATCCAGGGAACTTTCATTGTAAACGAAGCACGCGATTGGGGCGTTGTTATTCCAGTTTACGAAGATTGTTTTTTAATGGTTAAACAATGGCGGCACGGGGAAAAATCTTTAAGCATAGAATTTCCCGGAGGAGTTATTGAGCAAGACGAAAAACCAGAAGATGGAGTCAGGCGCGAACTTTTGGAAGAAACTGGCGCTGTTGCTGGAAAATTAACTCATCTTGGAACAGTAAATCCAAATCCGGCATTATTTGCAAATCATTTTCATATTTTTCTGGCAGAAGATTTATCTTTTACAGGAAGGCAAAAACTTGATAAAGATGAATTTCTTAATTTTCTAAAAATCCCAAAAACTGAAGTTATAAAAAAAATGGGCTCAAAAGAATATCCGCACGCACTAATGGCAAGTGCACTTGGACTTTATTTAGCTTCAAATTATTCTCAAAAATAAATTGTTCACAAAAAAAACGCTGACTAAACAAATAAAATTTAATTTAATCAGCGTTTTAATTTAAAACAAATGTTCACTTAATCTGCAAAATCAAAGAAAATTATTTTCCCTGATACGCTTCATATTTTACATCTGGACTGTAAACTCCATCACGGTATTCGCCAGTTATTGAAGGAATTTCCATTTTCATGCCCGGAAGAATAAGATTTGGATCTTCTGGTTTAGGCAAGGCACTTTTGTTTGCCTCATAAAGATTTTCCCAAAGGAACGGATTGTTGTAAACGTAAGGGCGACCGGAAATATTCCAGAAACAGTCACGATCTGTAGCCCAAGGTTTTACAATGTAATATTTTGGAAGCGGAGTAATTTCCCGAATTTCTGCAAGAACATCAATAATTTGTTTTGCAAAATTTGATGCACTTTCAAAATCTTCTTTTTCATAAGATTCTTCTGCCTGTGCGTAAAGATTTGTTGCCGCATCATAGGCGATTGGGAAATTTCTCTGTCCATCAATGCTGTTTACATAATCAATTCGATTTTTTGCAAGCGCCATATTTTTATCCGCAGAATCTTTTGCAATCATATAAGCAATAAATGCGTCTGACAAATCAGCATTTTCTTTTGCTTTTGTAGCATATTCTTCTGCCAAATCATATTCACCAGCATCAAGGGCTCTTTGCGCTTTTACAGTGTATTCTTTTGCAAGTTTTTGATAAGTATTATTTGTATAACTTGCCGCAAAAATTAAACTTGTCGAAACAAAAATGCAAATTAAAGCAAGAATTTTTTTCATTATTTCGCCTCCTCTGTTGAATTTTCTGATGATGAATTTTCTAGATTTTCATCTTGCGGATTTTCCTGTGGATTTTCGCTAGAGATAGCATCTTCTGCTTCTGCTGGCAAATCTTCTGCACCAGCACCCGCCTCATCAATATTTTCATCAAGTTCTACAATAGAATTCTCTGCATCAGAAAAATCGTCTTCTTCAAGAAGCTGAGCATTTTCATCTTCAATTCCTTCCACATTTTCATCGATAAGTGGAACTTCTTCATCGGCAACTTGCGCTACAGATTCACTTTCGGCAACACGTTTTCTTGCTTCTTCAACCGCAGCGGCAGCTTTTTCGCGAAGTTTTGAAATTTCTTCGTAAAGTCTTGTAAATTCATCTTTTGCAGTTCTATAACTTTCAATCGAACCTTCCGGATCTTTTGTTACATATTTTGAATCTCCGGCAGAAAATTGTGCAACAGCCTTATCATAATCAGCCTTTCGAGAAACCGACGCTTTTACTTCATCAGCATTTCTTTTTGCCCTAAACGCCTGAGTTCTTTCATCTCTTGCAACAGCTCTAAATCCTGTATCAAGAACTTTTTCAAAACCAGCCTTTGCTTTTTGTGCATTTGAATTCCATGTTGAACCAAATGCAACAAGTGATTTTGGATCTGAAAGTTCTTCAAGAATTGCAGAGGCTTCGTTATAAGAATTTTGGTCGTAAGAAGCAAAATTTAATTCATCAATTCTATCTTTTAGAGATTTTGCCTGCGAAAAAAGATTTAGTGAATCATAACGATTTTTTAAATCCCCAAGGAGTTTTGACATATCTTCTGTTGAATTTTCAACACTCAACTTTGCTGCATTATATTCTGCTTCGGTAAGTGCAAACGCTTCGCTCGCATTTTTATCGGCTCCAGAATCAATGGCACTTTGGCGCGAATTTTCAACTGACTCAAAAAGACTTTTATTCGAGTCTGAAAAATCTTGAGTTTCCTCTGGAACTTCTACAGGTTCTTCCTGCGGAATTTCTTCAACCGGAGCAGGTTCTTCTTCTGGTGTTGATTTACACGCAAAAAATGACAAGGCACTAAAAGCACACACGAAAAGTGCCAGTTTTTTTAACTTTTTCATTATTCCTCCAAAATTTACAGAACATATTAAAAATAGAGTTAAAAAGCCATTTGACTTTAAAACCTTTGAGTATTTTAAATCAAGGTTCAATTAAATTCAATAAAATAATCATAAATCTTAGGATTTTGAAAACACTTAGCATTTTTTTTGACTTTTGCCAATTTTCTGATATCTTTGTATAGAAGAAATATTTCATAAAATCTTAAACTTAAGGAGAAGTTTTATGGCTGACGATTTTTCGTTTAACATTGAGAAATCTTTGGGAATTCTTTCAACTCAAAAATCAGGCTGGAATCTTGAATTAAATTTTATTTCTTGGGGAAACCGAGACCCAAAATATGACATTCGTTCCTGGGATCCAAAACATGAAAAAATGGGAAAAGGCATTACCTTAAAAAAAGAAGAACTAATTGCTCTTCGTGATTTGCTGAACAGTTTAGATTTAAATTAACTGACTGTAAAATAAAAAATTGCAAATAAACATAGGCTGAATTAAGTTCTGCATGACAAAAACTTAAACTAAAAACGCTCTAAATCACTTTGGTAATCTTGCAGAAATAAACCGTTTTTTACAACAATTGCATAAATTAACATTTGTAAATAAGTGTCTTCTAAAGAAGTGCCAGTTTCGCGAATTTTCATATCTGTGGAAGATAAAAGCGCTTCTATGGAAGCAACAGTTCCGCTCGACCAGAGTTTTGCTGCTTTAGAATAACGAATTTGATTTGTTTTGCTGGAAAATCCTGATGCTTTTAAAACCGCAAATTCCGGATTTTTTCCATTTGAATGAATTGAATGCCAAAGTGCCAGTTGTCTAAAACTCCAGGTAAGCCCCGCAATTAAACTTGACGAATTTGATTCTTTTGCCTTAGAAAGTCTTAATTTCTGCAAAATATCCAAAGAAGATTCAAATCTTTGTTTTACAGATTTTGAAATGTCGCACATTGCATCAAATAAAGTAAAAGCATTTTCTTCACGATTATGTGAAAGAAGTTTTTCTACATCCTGAGTGTTTATTGTGTGATTTTTATCAAAAACATAAAAAAATCTTGTGCATTCTGTGCGTAAAGTTTCAGTATTGTTGTCAAGCATTTCAAGAATTAAATCTACGGCTTCACTTTGGATTGAATATCCGTTTTTCTTAAAAAAATTAAACAGCCACTGAGTTTTCCGCTCTTCCGTCATTCCCCAAAAAATTTTTCTGTGATTTGACGGAACTAAATTTTCCAGTTTTTTATCAACACTATTTTCATCAGAAACTAAAATAAGTGTATTTGTGCCTTCTTTTGATGCAGAACTTTTTACCCAGGAAGCAAGAATTTCTAAATCCGCTTTTAATTTTATGGATTCCGCGTTTTTTAAAACAATAAATAATGCTGAAACAAACAATCCCGCGTTTTGCAACTGACTGACAACATCAATCACACGAACATCAGATGCGTAATATTTATATTCATCGAGTTGACCGTTTCGTTGCAAGGCGGCTTTTTTGATATTTTCGATTGCGTCGTTTTTTTCGCCAATTTCCGGGCCTGTAAAAAGATAAATTTCAGAATCCGCCATAAATTTTCCTAGTGCCTGCTGATTTTTAATTTTACAATTCCAAGAATTTCCTGCTTTGAAAAAGTAATTTGTTCGCCATTTGAACTAAGGAGGCAAGTTAAATTCTGTGAATTTTCAAAATCTTCAAAATTTTCAGCACAAATTTTTCCAATCAACAAAATTCCATTTTGACATGCAAGAATTTCATTTTTCTGCATAAGATTTTTAAAATCAAAATCAGAAATTTTATCCTGAAATTTTTCAATTAACGCAAATTCATTTTCATTTAAATAAGTAAGAAAGTAATTTTTGCCTTTTTCAACAAGAGGTTCAGAAATCATAAAATAAGCAGAAATATTTTCTTTATCAAAAACAGAAAATTCTGGATTTATTTCTTTTGACAAAACTGGAATTTTCGCTACAAAAGGCGCGTATGGATTTAAGTTAAAATCTCTTACAACAGAAATTGAGCGTGAATGTTTTTGTGTATTGGTGATAAAACCTTTTTTTTGCAGGGCTGACAAATGATCCTGTGCTGCTTTTATTGCAAATTTAAAATGTTCAGCAATTTCGCGGACAGTTGGCGGATAAACATTTTTATCCGAGAAATCTATTATAAAATTTAAAACTTCCTGCTGACGAGCGGTAATTCCATTCATTTATTTTTCAGTAAAGGATTTATTTTTCTATTCTTCTTCAAATTTTGATTCAAAAAGATTTTCAATAGTATCTGCAGCCTGCTGTTCGTCTGTACCTTCACATCTGAGCACAAGATTTGTATTGTAAGATGAAGCCATTGTTATAACGCCCATAATCGACTTTGCATTAACAATAGTTGTATCTCTTTCGAGTGTAATTTCGCATGCAAATTTATTTGCGGTTTGTGCAATTAAAGCTGCCGGACGAGCGTGAATGCCTGCTCTATTTCTTACTGTTAAAATTTTTTCAACCACAATATTATCCTCTTTTTTTAGAATTTCTTAAATTTGAGTTTTGTAATTTATTTGTATAAAGA
>CAZDAY010000075.1:0-7667 GCA_964503435.1 uncultured Treponema sp. | reverse complement strand
TTTCAAAAGATGTTTCTGATTCAGAATTTGAAAAAGCGATTTCTGACGCAGGATATGAATTTATAAACTAATTCAAACCGACGCAGATTTTTTGTCTGCGTCAATTTCCAAATCTTATTAATTCCTAGTTAAATCTTTTACCCATTTATATTTTTTATAGTGAAAAAGGACCCAAGGAATTTTTCCAACTTCATCAAGACAAGTGCACGCATAAATTACTAATGGATTCCAATTAAAAACAAAAGTTCCTAAAGCAGCGAGTGGAATAGCTAATCCCCACATACAAATTGCAAGAGAATACAAATCAAACATTGTATCTCCACCTGAATCAAAAATTCCGTTAATCAAAATTGTATTTACAGTTCTACCAATCATATAAAATGACATAATGCACATCATGCCTATTAAAAGTCGAGTTGCATTTTCTGTCATTTTTACAAAATGAATTACAATTGGTGTAAGTGCAAGCATTACAATTGTACACAAAATTCCTATAAAAAATGCTATTTTTACAAGATAATCACCATAAAGTTTACCTTTTTCAAGATTTCCTGCTCCCAATTCATTTCCAATAATAATCCCTCCACCAGCGGCAATTCCATTACAAAGACAACAAACTAAATCGCGAACGACAGAAGCAACAGAATTTGCAGCAGCAGTATCAACTCCTAAGTGCCCCATAAAAGCTGTGTATGATGAAAATCCTATTCCCCAAAAAAGACATGCAAACAAAATTGGAAGAAGGCATTTTGAAAAATCAAAAATCAGCATTTTGTTATATGAAAAAAGATTTTTGATTGAAGGATGGATATATCCTTTTTTGTAAGAAAAAATAATACAAATAAAAATTTCGATAATTCTACTGATTAAAGTTGCAAGAGCGGCTCCTTGCACATTCATCGCTTTAAAACCAAATAATCCAAAAATCAAAACTGAATTCAAAAAAATATTCAAAATTACAACGCCAGAACTGATAAACGCTGTAGTTTTTGCTTTATCACCAACTTTAAAAATACCAAGATAACTTTGCGAAATTCCTGTAAGTAAATATGATAATGCTGTTATTTTTAAATAATCAATTCCAATTTTTATGAGATGTTCTTCACTTGTAAAAATAAGCATCAAAGAACTGGGAAAAAATTCACACAAAATAAAAAAAATAATCGAAGTAAAAGAACAAAGTCTAAAACATATACAAAAAATTTTATTTACAGTTTGAGAGTCGCCTTTTCCCCAATATTGAGCACCTAAAATTGTTGTTGAAGTAACAATTGCTGTAAGAATTAAATTTTGAATAAATTGAATTTGAGTTGCAAGAGAAACTGCAGCCATCATATCTTGAGAAACATTACCAAGCATCAGAGCGTCAGCTGCAGCAACAAGTGCAAGCATAAGATTTTGTAAAGCAATTGGCAAAACTAATCGAATTAATTTGCGAATAAAAATTGAATCAAATCTAGTTTTCATAAGTTTTGGACTATATCAGATACATTTTTTTTATTCAAGTAAGATGATTTTTTTTCATCTAAAAAAATTAAAAAATCAGATGAATAAAACATTTTGTTTAAATAACTTAAAACTTTCCACCACCTAAACTTGCATTTAATTTTAAAGAAATTGTTGGTTTTGAATCTAAACTTTCCATTGTGATGTAAGGTCCAATTCCAAATGAAAATTCGTTTATTGGCGAAAAATTCATCATTGCAGAAAAAATTGCTGAACTTAAAAAACTAGAATTTATTCCAGAAGATTTCATCATTTCTTTTAAAGCTTGAGTCAATTCTTCTTTTCCGATGTTTATCATTCCAAAAATATTTGCTGTTATATCTGTTGTGCCAAAAATCCGTCCAAAATTTGCTAAAAATGCAATATTGTGTCCTTGAGTTACATATTGATGTGCAAAATCTACATCATTTCCGTCATAGTAATATTGTGCAGCAAGTGTGATTGAAGGATTTTTCCAATAACGGCTTACACCAAGTGTCGCTTGAAAAATATTTGATTTATCTTTCCAATCATCTTTTGATTTTTCCCATTCTGATGATGCTCCATATTGATAAACCGCTTCACCAAAAAAACTAAGACTTTTTAAACTTCCTGTTGCTGTAAGCATCGCTTTTGGTGCATTTTGATATTTGTAAAATCCGCCAACGCCAAATTCCCAACCGCCTAAAACAAAATCGGCTTTTCCGGCAAGTGCAGTTTCTCTCAAATAAGATTCTGTCGAATAAATTGAATTAAAATTTGTAGAAGGAATTACATAAAACCAAAGACAATTTTGAGTTCCTGGAAAAACAATTTGAGTTCTTAAATTTACACTTCCATCAACTTGAGCATCAACATCTTCTGGATTGATTGAAGATGTATTTATCATATCACTGACTGGACTGTAAAAATATCCGGTTCCCCAAGTTACAGTGTGAAGTCCAAAACGGAAAAATGCTCTGTCGCTTATAGAAAAATCTGTAAAAAGTTCTTTTACTTTAAGATAATCAGAAATTGAAGTTTGAACTTGTGTAAAATAATTTTCTCCAAGAATGTTTGTTGTTGCTGATGAAAATGCTTTACTTTCAAAAGGATATGCAAATCCAAATTTTGCATACATTCTTAAAGTTTGAGTTGGACGAGCATCTACATTTAAAAATGCACTTAATTCTGGAGTTAAACTTGTATTTTTAAGATGATTTCCAAAATTTTCATCATCATCTGCCCAAAGCGTTGTTAAAGTTGAAAGTGATGTATCAAATTTTCCACCAATTTTTATGCTTCCAGTTTCAAATAAATTTCCGTGATTAAGTTCTTCGGTTTTTGAATCTTCAGAAACAATCAATTCTTCAATTCCATCATCTTCAAAGAAAAATAAATCGTCATCTGATTCTTGTGTAAATGCTGGAAAAAGAACGAACGTTAGTAAACTAAGATAAAATATTTTTTTCATAACAACTCCCATAATAAAGATTATCGGGCGAGCCCTGCGATGTTTGTGAAGCAAACTCGTGCAATAATGACATTTTGTTTACGCACGACAATGTCAGAACTCAAGCACTAATTTAAACCTTCAAGATATGCTTTTGTAAAAATTTTATCTGGCAAGGTGTCAAATGTTAAATCTGAAATAATTTGCTGTGTGTTTTCTCCTTTGTTTAATTCATCACGGAGAATTACTTGTGTTGCAACGTATCCTGCCGGAACTTTTGTATATTTTGGCATTAAAATTGTTCGCATTAATCTGTCGGAACCAGAAAAATCTTCTTCTTTTAATGTAAGCGGAATGTCTTTTCTGATATAAAATTTTACTTTTGCATAAGAAGGTTCTGTTGTTTTTGCCACAAGAGTGATGATATTTACAGGAAATTTTCCCAAAGTGCTTTCTTCAAAAGATTCAACATCATAATTATCTCTCCAATGAGTTTTACTTCTATCAACATCATCAATTTTTACATCAGAGTCGCCTAATGCTTCTTTTATTGAAGTATGAGTAAATTTTCGGCTGATTGGATCGTACGCCCAAATATTATCATCATCAATTAAATAACCGTTTCCTTTATCTGCTTCTGGAAAAAGTTGAACTAATGTCATTTTTTCTTCATCTGTACGCTGAAAGATTTTATATTGCAGATTTTCTTTTGGTTTGTTTGGTTTTTCGATGATTAAAGAAATTGTTGCTGAATAGTCGCCATGATAAGCTAAAACATCGTCTGTAGATTCCATAATTTTAAACGCTTTTTCGCGAGTTTCGTTATCAACTTGGGCGAAAAGATTTAAACTTGTAAAAATTAAAGTGATAAAAATAAAAAATTTCTTTTTCATAAAATTAATTCTCCTTTTAATTGCGTTAGCGCTGGTAGGGGCGACACTGCCGACAGGTAGTGTCGTTGCGTAGCAATGAGCGTAGCGGAACCCCGAACATAGCGACCCGAAGGGGAACGCCAAAATTCTAATTACTTTATTGTTCTAAGAGCTTCGGCTGGACTTAATGAAGCGGCTTTTTTTGCACTGCCCCGAACTGCTAAAGTTGTAAGAACTATAAGTAATAAATATTGCACTAAAATTGTTCCAAAAGATAAAGTGAATGAAAAATGTCCATGATGCAAGAAGAATGATAAACTTTCGTTTGTAACTGGAATGCAATGAACAATTAACATTACGAAAAGTGAAAAAACTAATCCTAAAACGGCACCAATTAAACACAAAATTACGGCTTCTGTAGTAAAAACTTTTCCGGTATTTTTGCCAGTCATTCCCAACGCTCGCATTGTTCCAATTTCTCGGATTCGCTCGTATAAAACCATTCTGTAAGTGTTTGCAACTCCAACCATAACGATTAAAAGAATTACTATTAAAATTACAGTTGTAACAATGTGAACAACATTCATTACTGTTTTTAAAGCTGGAATTTCATCGTCTAAAGTTTCTATAGCGTATTTTGTTCCGTCCCACATAATTTCTTTATTTGTAAATTGTTTATCAATTCCTTTTCCAATATTTGTAGGATTTGTCTTTTTTGCTTCTGCTCGTGAACTTACATTGTGTCCATCTTCGCGAATTAAATTTTCCAGTTTGATTGCAACTTGTTCCTGTTCTTTTTTATTTTTCAGGAAGATTGTGAAAACTGAATATCCGCCTTCTGGAATTCCAACTAATTCATTTACTGTATCGATATTTGCAAAAACGCGGGCGGTATCTACCAAAGAAGAGGCTTTTGTAATGGCTTCTACTGTTAAATCTATTACGTTGTTTTGACCGTAAATTGTTGATGTTGTAAAAATGACTGAATCGCCTACTTTTAAGTTAAGATTTTCTGCAACTTTTGTATTGATGATGATTGCATTTTTTTTGGTGATATTTTCAAGGCTTCCTTCGACAATTTGAAGTGAATCTAAAAATGATTCTTCGTGTAAATTTCGTCCATAAACCGCAATAATATTTTTTTTGCCATTGAAAATCATTTGTCCAGAAGCAACTGTATAACAAGAAAAATATTTGTAATTTATATCGCTTTTTTCCACAAGATTTGTGATGTATTCTCTGTCTTTTACAATATTTACAAGTTGAGGATTTCCGCCTTCTTCAAGTGGAGGATTTTTTTCATAACCAGCGAGAAGAACGGTTCCTCCTGCAACTTGAGTTATCATATCTTCAAGATTTCCAACCATTCCGGAAGTTAATGCGTCTATAAAAGTAACTACGAAAAAACCAAAAGCAATTGCAACTGCTAAAATGGCATTTCGTCTTTTTTGACGCGTAAGGTTTTTTAATGCAAGTTTTACTATCATATTCTTTTCCTTGGATTATTCTCCGTGACTTAGTGCTTTTAGCGGTGTGATTTTTAATGCTGAATTTACCGGATAAAAATTACTTATCACGCTGCCACAAAGTGCAATCAAAACTGTCAAAATTATGATTTTTGGAGTTGGGCTAAAATGTAAAAGTCCGCCGCCTAAAATCATTTTTGCAATACTGTTTGTAATTGTAATGTTAAGAGAATTAAAAATCGCCATAATTATAAAAGCTAAAATAATTCCTATGACCGAAGAAACAAAAGTCAAACTTAATGATTCTGTATAAAAAAGTCGTTGAACAAATTTCTTTTCTGCTCCGATTGCACGCATTGTTCCAATTTCGCTAGTTCTTTCAATCACACTAACAACCATTGTATTCATAATGATGATAAAAACTACAACCGCCAAAATGATGATAAGCAAATTAAAAATAAATCCAATTCCTTCAACAGTTTGTGAATATGAATAAGCCGCACCTTTCCAGTCTAAAACCTGAACATTAAGATTTTCTGCCGCAAATTTTTGATTTAATTCTGAAATTATTTTTTTAATTTGAGAATGATGTTTTACTTTTGTTAGGATAAATTGCCAAGAACCATCATCAGTTTTGTTAAGTTCATCTCGCAAAGTTGTATCGCCCAAAATATCATCAAAATTTGTTGAACTTGAACTCAAAAATGAATCATCAGATTCTTCGATGTCTGTAAAAAAATCATCGCCAAAAAGGTCATCTTCGTCCATTTCTGAAATTGATAAATCAACCGAAGAAGGCAATTCTTCTGTAAAAGATGCTGCATAAGTTAAATCTGCAAAAGAACGTGCCAATTCTGGATTACAATAAATAATCTGGAACATTGCAGAATTTTTTTCTGGCGGATCAAAAATGCCAACAACTACACCTTCGCGAATAATTCCTTTTGTGTTTGCACCGGCAATTAAAATTGTATCACCAATAGACAAATCTTCACGGTACATTCCTTTAAACGCTCTTTGAACACGAGTGTCGATTATAACTTCATTTGTGTTTGGATTTGGATACCGTCCTTCTACAAAATGAACATCCGGAAAAACTTGATGATAAGTTTCGTTTTCGCCAGCAAAAAGCATTGAAATTGGTAAATCATCAAAAGTTAAATCATCACGTTCGGCAAGTTCTGTCATATCCATCTCTAAACCTTTTGCAACCATTACCATTGCAGAAATCATTTTTGTTTGAGATTCAATACCTTCCTGCTCATTGATGATTTTTTGAACTTTTTCTAAATCTGGAATTGCCGGAATTTGTGGAATATCACCAGAAATGTTTGATGATGAAACTTGAAAAATATCGATTTTATCACCTTTTTCTGGTTTGATGGAAATTGCAATATCACCAGTGTAATTTTCGCTAAAATCTTTCTCAAGTCCACGATTTACAGATTCCAAAAAAGAATTTCCCAAAACTACAATCGCAACTCCAAAAATTAAAAAAAGTGCAATAATTATTGTTTTGGATTTATGTTCGCGTAAATTTCGCAAAGCTAATTTAAAAATTTCTTTCATGTTTTTTCCTTTTATTTTTTTAGTTTGACTCCACTTTATAAATGTCGCTACCTGCTTTGTGTTCATCATTTTTGACTTCGCCATCAAAAATATGTACAACATGATCGCACATATCAACAATTCGTTTGTCGTGAGTAGAAAAAATAAAAGTTGTTTGTAAATCTTTATCTTTATTTAAATCTTTCATCAAAGAAAGAATTTGTGCAGAATTTACAGAATCTAAATTTGCGGTAGGTTCATCAGCAAGAATAACAGGAGCTTTTGTAACTAACGCTCGGGCGATTGCAACTCGCTGACGCTGTCCTCCAGAAAGTTCACTTGGTTTGTGTTTTTCCCAATCTGTAAGTCCAACTTTTTCCATAAGAAATTTTATCCATTCTTCTTTTTCTTTTTTAGAAAATGAATCGACAGGGCACGCAAGAGATTTGTCTTTTGATTCAAGCAAAAGTGGAAATTCAATATTTTCGTAAACATTTAAAACAGGAATAAGGTTAAAAGTCTGGAAGATAAATCCCAAATGAGAGCGTCGCAAACCTGTAATTCTTCGGTCAATTTTTGGAGGAATTGTGTTTTTGATTTTTTTAGCAGATTTCTCTTTTCTTTCAACGTAATTATTAAGTCTATCAGAAGCAAGTTGAGTTGATGATAAATCAAAACCATTGTAAACATTTATTCCGTCAATAATAATTTCTCCATCACTTGGCAAATCAATCAAACCAATCATATTTAGCAAAGTAGATTTTCCAGAACCAGAAGGCCCAGAAATTGCAGCAAATTCGCCTTTTTCTATATCAAACGAAATACCTTTTATCGCTTCAACTTTTTGCTTTCCAAGTGGATAAA
>CAZDAY010000074.1:0-7724 GCA_964503435.1 uncultured Treponema sp. | reverse complement strand
GTTTGCTTCGGAAATTTGTCGTGTGCATTGATTTGGGACTATTGTTCTTGGTGATAACCATAAAGGCGCGACCAGGTGGTTAAGTTTTGGCGGTTTTAGTTTTCAGCCATCGGAATTTGCTAAGTTCTTTTTGGTTTTATATCTTGCACATCTTTTTGTAAAACATTCTAAAGAATATGAACTGAATAACAAAGAATGTCTTTTTCCGCTGCTGGTTCTGTTTGCTTTTGCGTTAACGGTTTTTGCACAAAAGGATTTTTCAACTGGCATTTTTATTTTGATTGTTGGAATTGCAATGTTTGTGATTTGTGGTGCAAATGTTCTTTATTTGACTCCATTTCTTGTTTTTGTTATTCCAGCCACAGTTTTATTGATTGCAAGTGAAGACTATCGTTTAAATCGCGTTCTTGCATTTTTTCATCCGGAAGATTTTGAATCAACTTATGCTTATCAAGTTATAAAATCTCAAAATGCTATAAAAGCCGGTGGATTTTGGGGAACTGGAATGGGAACTGGAATGAATCTGGTTCCTTCTATTCCTGAAGTTCAAACAGACTATATTTTTGCAGGTTTTGCGAATTCTATGGGTTTACTTGGAGTTACAATTTATATTTTTATTTTGATTCTTTTTGCTTGGCGAGGTTTTAAAATCAGTTTTAACTGTCCGAATAAATTTGCTTCCTATGCTAGTTTTGGACTTGTTTTTACAATCGTTCTGCAATCTCTTACAAATATTGCAGTTGTAAGCGGAGCAGCCCCAACCACAGGAATTCCGCTGCCGTTTTTTTCTGCCGGCGGTTCATCTTTGATTTCTAGTTTTTTAATGTGTGGTTTTGTTTTAAACGCATCGCACTGTAAAGCCGATGATGAAGATAGTGAATATAAAAATGAATTTAATACATATAATGCCGAAGAAGTTTTTGAAAGTTTTAATGGAGTAAGAGTGGAATATGAGTGACGTCGTTTACGCAGATTTTGACAATTATGATTTAGAAAATTTTGATTTTTCTCAGAAAAAATATGATAAAGACAGAAAAGTTGGAATTTTAAAAATCATTGTTGCTGTTATTGCAATTTTGATTATGATGCAAATTCTCATGTATTTACTTTTTATTCCTTGTTTTAGTAAGCCAGTTGTGATTTACACAGGAATTGAAAATTTAAATCAAACTGAATTAAATAAGCGCATTGAAAAAATGATAAATTCTCCTTGGATAAAATTTAATGCGTCAGAAGCAACTTCAAAACTTCTTTCTCAAAGTTCTATAGAAAATGTTACAATCACAAAAACTTTTCCAGATAAAATAAATATTCAAATTTCAGAGCGAAAAGCAGTTGCAAAAACTCTTATGAATGTTGATGGTTGTTCAGTTCCTGTTCAAATTGATAAAAATGGAGTTCTCTTTTCAAACGGTACGTCTAAAATAGCTGACAGTTCAATTCCTTTGATTTCTGGTTTGCCTGTTGAAAATTTAACAGAAGGTATGCGTCTTCCTTCAAAATACAGAGCTCTTATGGAAGAAATTTCTGATATCAAAAGTCTTCCACAAAAATATTTTGCTGCACTTTCAGAAATTCAAGTGGTTTCTAAGGAATATGGAAATTATGAACTTGTACTTTATCCAGTAAAAACTCACGTAAAAGTTTTAACTGATCGAAGTTTAACAGAAGATGCGTTAAAATATATGATGGTTGTTTTGGATGTTGTAAATTCAATAGAACCAAATGTTGCTGAAGTTGATCTTAGATATGGTTCTGTTTCGTATGTAACTCGCTGAATTTGAAAGGATTTTTTTAAATTTTGCGGAAATTTTACAATGTAAGTTTTAAAAATCAAATTTTTTTAGGAAATCGTTTTTTTTGTGAATTTTTGTTAAAATAAATTAAAATGAATTCTTGAAAATTTGAAAAATTTTACTTTTGTTTTTTGATTTTGAGTTTTAAATTTTTTGGTTTTAAGATGTTTCTTAAATTTTTACGGAGGGAATTTTGAGCGACACAATTGTTGGCTTGGATATTGGCACTAGTTTTATAAAAGTTGTTATAGGCGAGTTTGAAAGCGAAAGCGAAAACATAAAAATTATTGGTTTTTCAAAAGTGCGTTCTGAAGGCTTAAGAAATGGAAATATTGTAAATATAGATGCCGTAACTTCCTCAATAAAACAAGCGGTCGAAGAAGCAGAGCAAAGTGCGGGCAGAGAAGTAACTTCGCTTTATGCGTCTGTTGGTGGATTGCAAGTGTTTAGCAAAAATTCTTATGGTATTATCGGCATTGACCCAAAAGGCAGAAATACTCCAATGGAAATTGGCGAAGAAGCAAGGGAAAGGGCGATTTCTAGTGCGAAAGTTTATGCAATTCCTTATGGAAACGATTTAATTCACATTATTCCTCAAGATTACACGATTGATGGTTTAGGCGGAATTAGAGATCCTATTGGAATGATGGGCGTAAGGCTTCAGTTAAATGCTCATCTTGTAATGCTTTCTAAAACCGCTCACGCAAATATTCAGCAGTGCGTTTTGCGTGCCGGATATCAGTTAAATGGCGTAATTTTAAATACATTGTCTCAGGCTTATGCAGTTGTTCATGATGATGAATTGGAACTTGGTTCGATTTTAATTGATTTGGGTGGCGGAACAACGGATGTTATGGTTTTAAATAAAGGCTCTCCAATTTACACAAGTTCATTTGGTTATGGCGGAATCAGCGTAACTCAGGATATTGCTGAATGTAAAGGAATTCCGTTTGAAGCGGCAGAAGAAATAAAGTTAAAGCAGGGAACTGCATGGCTGTTTGGAAATGAAGAAAATGAAGAAGTCATTATTCCAGGAGTTGGTGGCAGGGGCCCTGAATGTACAAATCGCGAAGAAATTTTTAATATTATAGTTGCCCGTCTTGAAGAAATTATGCGTCACGTAAAACACGATGTTGTTGCAAACAGCGGATTAAAAGAACTGAACGGAAGCATAATTTTAACTGGCGGTGGCGCTTTAATGCCTGGAATTATTGAATTTACGCAGTATATTTGGCAGACAAGTTCAGTACGCGTTGGTTGCAGTCCAGATTTTGATTTTTTTGATTCAAGTTATCGCAGTGCTGATTTTGCTACGGCTGTGGGTTTGATTTGTGCAAATAAATCGCTGGGCAGTAAAGATAAAAAGCGCGCAAAAGACAAAAAGTTTTTTGGGAAAAATTCAAATGGCGATGAAAAAAAGAAATCATTTAAAGATATTTTAAAAAAGTTTATGTAAAATTTATAAATGTTTTGCTGATTTTGGAAAAATTGCGGCTTTGCCAGAAAAAGTGGCGGTTTTGCAGAGAATTTTTTGTGCAAACAGAGGTCTTTCTGCTTAACCGAGAATTCATCGTGTAAACAGAAAATTTTCCGGTAAAATATTATTTTTACTTGTTTTTGAAGAATTTATTTGTTTTAATATAAAAAAGTGTTTTCAAAATGTTGTAAAATTATAACTGAGAAAATCAAAAATGACGTTTTAATTTTGCAAATTAAATTTATGCTGAAATGTCTGAACATTCGCTGGCAAATCAAAATTTCTGCAAAAGTTTTTGAAATGTCAGGAATTATATAAAAAAGGGATGTCTTTGTAAAAAGATTTGGGTGGGAAAAATGATTGAATTAAAACTTGATGATGATTTAGAATCTGAAAATTTACCAGTTAGTGCGGATGATGATAGTCTTGTTGAAAATCCAACTATAATAAAAATTATTGGTTGTGGTGGCGGCGGTTCAAGTGCTGTAAAACGCATGATTGAAGCGGGCGTTAAAGACGTTGACTTTTATGTTTTAAATACAGATGTTCAGGCTTTAAGAAAATCTCCTGCACAAAATAAAATTCCAATCGGCAGAAAACTTACTGGCGGACTTGGCGCTGGCGGAAATCCTTTAATTGGTGAAGAAGCAGCAAATGAAGATGCCGAAAACATAAAAAGTATTATTGAAGGCGCAGACATGGTTATTATTACCGCAGGAATGGGTGGCGGTACTGGCACTGGTTCTGCTCCGGTAGTTGCAAAAATTGCTCACGAGCAGGGAATTCTCACGATTGCCGTTGTTACAAGTCCTTTCGATTTTGAAGGCAAGGTCAGAATGAAATATGCTCAGGAAGGAATCGAAAAACTCCGCGAAAATGTAGATTCTCTTATTGTAATTCCAAACGAGCAGGTTACAAAAGTTGCTGACAAAAAATTAAATTATCTCGAGGCATTCAGACTTGCGGACAATGTTTTGTGTCAGGGCGTTCAGGGCATTTCTGAAATCATTACAATTCCTGGTGAAATCAATCTTGACTTTAATGATGTAAAAGCCGTTATGAAAGATGCAGGAGAAGCGATTTTGGGCGTTGGATTCGGTAAGGGTGATAATAAAATAGTTGACGCTGCTCAAAGTGCAATTTCAAATCCTTTGCTTGAAAATCGTACAATCGACGGAGCAAAAAAACTTTTAATAAATATTTGTTCTGATGAAAATCTTGCAATGAGCGAAGTTCAAGATATTGTAAATGACATAAAAGCGTCTGCGGATCCAGATGTAGCAGTTTTTGTTGGTTTGGTTGTAGATCCTGAAATGGACGGAAAAATTGCAATCACTGTAATTGCAACTTGTTTTAATGATGATTCATCAAATTTTGAAACTGGAAATTCTTCTGGTAAAAGCGAAAGTGATGTTTTTGAATATGGTGATTTTGAAGCCGCTCTAAACGGAAATAAATTTGCAAATAAAACAGAAAGCGTTCTTGATGTAATCAGCAAAAATAAGCAGGAAAAATCTTCTGAGCAAAAAATAAGCACTGTAAGTCTTGAAAAAGATCTTTTTTCAAATTTGGGAACTGATTTGTATGAAGAAGATGACAATTCAAAACTTTTAAAAACTTCAGTTCAAGAAAGCGAGCCGTCTGTAAAAGTTTCAAATCAGGAAGAAGATTCAGAAAAACCTAAAATTGATAAAAATGATATGTCGAAACCAGCATTTTTGCGCAACGGATTAAGTTCGCTTTCAAGAAAAATTAAATTGACAGAAGATTAAACTGTTTATTTTGAAACGGAAAAGAGAAAATCGGTGAAAGAACAAAATCTTTATGGAGATTTTTACAACAAACTTCTGCTTGTAGACAGGCATAGTCAGCAAACTGTGCAAACTTATTGTATTTCTGTAAAAGAATTTCTTTTGTACTTAGAAAACAAAAAAATTGAACTGAAAAATGTGCAAACTTCAGATTTACTTTATTATTTTGCTGAACGTAAAACTCAAAATATTGATGAAGCAACAAGTTCAAAAGATATGTCTGCAATTAGAACTTTTGGCGAATTTTTAACCGAAAATGAAATCTGGCAGGAAAATTATGCGCTGAATTTGGAAAAGCCAAAGCAGTCAAAAAAACTTCCTAAGGTTCTTTCGCTTGAACAGGTTGATTTGATTTTAGAACAAATTGATACAAGTACAAATTTGGGCGTAAGAGACAGAGCTTTGTATGAGCTTATTTACAGTTGCGGACTTCGGATTAGTGAAGCATGTTCGCTTTTGATTAGCAATATTCACTTTGACGAAGAATTTATTAGAGTTTTGGGCAAGGGCTCAAAAGAAAGAATTGTTCCTTTTGGCGAAGATGCAAAATTCTGGCTTAAAAAATGGATTTTTGAAGTTCGTCCGCAGATTGTAAAATCTTCTGTACTGGATTTTGTTTTTGTAAATTACAGCGGAAAACCTTTAACGCGCAAAGGAATTTGGAAAAATTTTAAAATTATTGAATCAAAGATTGGGATTGATGCAAAGGTTCACACTTTAAGACATTCTTTTGCAACTCATCTTTTGGCTGGCGGTGCGGATTTGCGTTCTGTGCAGGAACTTTTGGGACATTCTGATCTTTCAACAACGCAAATTTATACGCATATTGAAGATTCTAAAATGCAGGATTATCATAAAAAATATTTTCCGGGGCATTTAAATTCTGATTTAGAATCTTTAAATTTAACTTCGGATTTAAAATCTGATTCTGAGCAAGTTTCAAAATCTGATTTTAAAGCACAAAATCAATTTGAACAAAAAGAATTTTCTGTGGAAAATAAAAAATAAAAGGTCGGAGAATAAAAATCTTCTGAAAACAAAATCATCATAAAAACAAAAAATTTACGGGAGAAAAATATGAAAAAAACTTCTATTGCTTTAGGTTTAGTTTTAATTTTATTTTCACTAAGTTCGTGTTCTCCAAGTTATAATTCGATAAAACGAATGCAAAGGCTGGAAGAAGGCGTTTCTAATCCAACTACAAAAGAAGAACTTGAAGAAGCAATCAAAAAATATGATAAGCGTGCATTGGATCTTTCGATTACTGAAGGTCAGGTTGGAATGTGGTATAAAATTTTAGGAACGCGTTATTTGGATCAGCAGATGTATGGAAAGGCTTTTGAATCTTTTCAAAAGGCAATTACTTATTATCCAGACAATGCAAATCTTTATTTTTATATTGCAGTTTGCGCTGGTTATCTTGCAAATTCTTCTTTGGATTATGAGGCGGCCGGGCAAAAATCTCAAAGTTTAGAGAAAAAAATGAATTATCTTAGGCTTTCGGAAAATGCTTATCTGACGGCTTTAAAAATCAATCCGAATTATTACCGTGCAATGTACGGAATTGGAGTTCTTTACGTTTTTGAATTGGACGAAAGTGAAAAAGCAATTCCTTATCTTGAGCGATTTCTTCAAACTCAAACAAAAGATACGAATGGAATGTTTGTTCTTGCACGCGCGTATTACACAAATTATGAATTTGACAAGGCAATTCAACTTTATGACAGAATAATATCTTTGAATCCAAATGCTCAAAAAACTGCCGAAGCACAGGCAAATAAAAAAATTGTTCTTGACGCACAATCTCAACAATAATTATTTTTAACTGATATGGATTTAAAAAAAATTGCTATTTCCTCTCTAAGTTTTCTGACTTTAAAAGAAAAAATTATTCTTTGTCAGAGTCTTAATTCTTTTGAACAGCTTTGTGCTTTGTCGCTTGACGATATTTCAAAAATTATTGGCCGAAGTTTTAAAACTGCAAAATTTAACGGAAAAAAACTGCGGAATTTTACAGAATATTCTGCTTCGTTAATGGAAAAATTGAATATTTATTGTGTTTCTTTTGATGATTGTGGTAAATTTCCAGAATTGCTGAGGTTTATAAAAGATCCGCCTTATATGATTTTTTATCGCGGAAATTTAAATGCTCTTAAAAAAAATACAATTTCTGTTGTTGGTACAAGAAAAATTTGTTATGACGGAGCAGAGTCGGCCTTTGAATTTGCAAAAGATGCTGTCTTGGATAATAATGTCATTGTTAGCGGACTTGCTTACGGAATTGATTCTCAGGCACATAAGGGAGCGCTTTTTGCAGGCGAGCAAAAAAATATTGAAGAAACTTCTGTTGCGGTTTTACCCTGCGGAATTGATACGATAATTCCAAGTGCAAACAAAAGAATCGCTCAGAAAATTTTAGAACAGAAAGGCTGTATTTTAAGTGAATATATTCCTGGAACTCCAGCAGAAAATTTCCGCTTTGTTCAAAGAAATCGGATAATTGCAGCTTTAAGTTCCTGTGTTGTTGTAATTCAGTCTCCTCCGGCAAGCGGCGCCTTAATTACAGCAGAATTTGCTCTTGATTATAACCGTGATTTAATGATACATAAATCTTGCCTGTGTAAAGAAGCAATGTTAATT
>CAZDAY010000073.1:0-7845 GCA_964503435.1 uncultured Treponema sp. | reverse complement strand
TCAGTGTAGCCACCGTCATAACCGATTGCTCGTAATGTCGCATTTGCTTTAATGTAAGGAGGCTTATCTTGTTTGTCTAAGTCGTTATCCTTATCACTAGCAGTACTATTATCAATCCAAATATCTTTTGTTGAAGTGCCAACTTTAAAATCAGAAATTGTAACTGGAGAATTTGCACTACGAGATAAACTTGCTAAACGCGAACTTGTATTTGATGATTTTGCTTGCTCAAATAATTTTTTATTGCTTACCGGCGGAACAAAATGCTTAATTTTTGCGAAATTTTCAGCCGAAGTTGAAGCGTTAAGATTGTTGCTCGAAGAAAGCGTCGCTCTTATTTTATTTGATGAAATTGTTGAAGTTCCCTTGTTAAAGTTTGCATACAAAATAACCTGTCCGGCTTTTAAATTTTCTAAAGTGATTGAAGATTTGCTGCTGTCCAGAGTATACATATATTTTGAATCAAGCCAATCTTCGTCATTAGAAAAATCTGTTAATGCATAAGAATTATTATTTTCAGATTCTTCAATTTCTAGTGAATTTAGTAAATCTAAAATAAGTGTACAAGAACTAAATGTTTGACATGCAATAAAACAAACACAAAAAATTTTTACATAAAAAACATATTTTTTTAAACTTTTCACGAACATATTATAAAACCTCCTTTAGTAAAAATCAATTTTATCTCTGTACTTATTCTTTTGGAGTTATTTTGGAGCAAATTCTAAAACTCCGACCTGCTTTTCAGGGTTGCGGCTAATCGCCTCCATTCTTCCGCTTCGCTACAGAACTCGCTCCGCTCGCCCTTACAATCAGGGCTAGGTCTTTCTGTAAATTCAGAAACTGCAAAACCTCCTAAGTTGCTGTCCAAAAAATAATGTTGGTCAGCGCCTTCTAATCAGCACGATTTCAAAATTAACTTCACACAAAGCAAAAAAAAAACTAAACTGTTTTGCTATGGACAACGAATCAATTAAAAATATGCTTTTGGACATCCGCGAATCAAATTTGGATTTTACAGTTATTATGACTGGCAAAGAAAGTTCAAGAGTTAACGGACTTTATAAACCTGACACCCGCGAAATTCTTTTACACAACAGAAATTTTAAAACTGACAACGAACTTATTTATACGGCAATTCACGAATACACACATCATATTATTAACGAAGAACAAATTGCACAAAATGGCGGAAAAAAAGCACCTTATCAAGCAAAAAGTCATACAAATTATTTTTGGGCAAAATTTCATGAACTTTTGGATATTGCTGAACAAAAATCTTATTATAAACTTGACATTACCGGCAGTCCGGAACTCGACGAACTTACAAAGGAAATTCGAACTAAGTACATTGAACCAAACGGACGCATTATGCAGGAACTGGGCAAAAGTTTAATTCGAGCACACGCTCTTTGTGAACAGGCAAATATTCGATACGAAGATTATCTTGACAGAATTTTGCAACTTCCCAGAACAACGGCAAAATCTGTAACAAAAATTTCTAGTTTACCGGAAGAAGATGCACAGCTTGGATATGAAAATATGAAAATTGTGGCGTCTTGTAAAAAAAAGGATGACAAGGCAAAGGCAGTTGATGCAATTAAAAGTGGCAAAAGTCCAGACAGCGTAATTGCAATGATGAAACGAAAATCTGCGGCAGTTGATCCAAAAGAAAAACTTGAAAAAGAAAAGGCACGGCTGGAAAAAACAATAAACGCTTTAACGCAAAGACTTGAATTTGTGGAAGAAAGTCTCGCAAATCTTTAACTTTAAGCAGAAATTTTAAAATTGATTTTTGAATTTGCGGATTTTTAAACTTGCGGATTTTGGAGAAAAATAAAAATTTATGATAGAAAAATTAAATCAAGGCTTGGAAAAATTAAATTTATCTTTTTCGCAGGAACAAATTCTTAAACTTGAAATTTATATTCAAGAAGTTTTGGAATTTAACAAATCATACAATTTAATGAAAGCCACTAGCGCCAACGAACTTGCGGTAAATCACGTTTTGGACAGTTTGGCAGCGGTTGAAAGCTTAACAAAAATCATAAAAAATTTAACTGAGCAAAATAAAATTTCTGCTTTGCAAATTGGTGATATTGGTTCTGGCGGCGGTTGTCCTGGAATTCCGCTGGCAGTTGCTTTTCCTGAACAAAATTTTACGCTTGTTGAAAGAATGGAAAAGCGTTGCTCATTTTTAGAAAGTACAATTCAAAAAATGAATTTAAAAAATGTAAAAATAAATTCTTGCAACGCAGATAATGTTTTGCCAGAAAGTTTTGATTTGGAAGTTTTTAGAGCGTTTCATCCGTTTGACAAAAAAATTATTAAACTGCTTTTTAAAATTCTGAAAAAAGGCGGATTTATTGCTGCTTACAAAGCACGTTATGAAAAAATCATTTCTGAAATGCAAGAAATTCAAAATTTTATTGATGATTATAAAATTGTAAAACTTTCCGTTCCGTTCTTAGAAGACCACGAAAGAAATTTGGTTATTATCCAAAAATGATTTTGCGTTAGTTTTGTCATTCCAAATTTAGTGCAGAAGCCGGATTTAAAGTTAAAAAGTATTACGAAAACGCTTTGGCATTAGACGAAAATATGTCTTACTCACTTACAAATCTTGGGCAGTGGTATTATTTTGCACCAAAAATCGGCGGTAAAGAAAAAGCACACAAATGTTTTAAAAATCAAATTTACAAATTTACGAAAGACTTGCTGTTTTTTGCCAAATTCATTATATTTCAAGTTAATATATAAACTTCATTCCGCCGATTTATCCAAAATTGCAGAGCGGAGATCCACTCGTATGAGTTCAGGACAAATCTTGCTAAACAGGAGTTCCAAAATGGACACTAGTTCTAAAAAAAATCATTATTTATTTACATCAGAATCAGTTAGCGAAGGTCATCCAGATAAACTTTGTGACCAAATTTCAGACGCTATTCTTGACCATTGCATTGAATTAGATGCAGATGCACACGTTGCTTGCGAAAGTTTTGCTTCTACAGATTTTTTGCTTGTGGGCGGAGAGATTGGATTTTCAAAAAAATTTACTGCCGATGAAATAAAAAAATTTAACCGTGATGTTGAAAGAATTGCACGAAATGTTGCTTTGGAAATTGGTTATAATTCGCAGGAAATTGGACTTGACGGAGCAAACTGTTTGTTTATGAATCGCTTGCACGCACAAAGTAAGGATATTGCGCAAGGAGTTGATGGAAAGGGACTTCAAGAATATGAAGGTCAGCAAGGAGCCGGAGACCAAGGAATGATGTTTGGTTTTGCTTGTGATGAAACACCAAGTTTAATGCCATCCCCAATTTATTACGCACACAAACTTCTGTTAAAGGCAAAAGATTTGCGGCACAACGGAACAATTAAATGGTTACGCCCAGATGCCAAAAGTCAGGTTACGGTTGAATACGAAGGTTTTAAACCTGTTCGCATAGACGCGGTTGTTCTTTCGCATCAGCACGATGAATCTGTTAGTCATGAAGAAATTGAAAAAACTATTATTGAGCAAATTATAAAACCTGTTCTTGAGCCAACCGGACTTTTAGATTCAAATACAAAGTATTATATAAATCCAACGGGACGCTTTGTAACTGGCGGTCCGGACGGAGATTCTGGCTTAACTGGAAGAAAAATTATTGTTGATACTTACGGTGGAATGGGAAGGCACGGCGGTGGTGCATTCAGCGGAAAAGATCCTTCAAAAGTTGACCGTTCTGCAACATATATGGCCCGCTACATTGCAAAAAATCTTGTTGCGTCAGGGCTTGCATCTCGCGTGGAAGTGGAATTGTCTTATGCGATTGGCGTTCCTTATCCAGTGTCGATTATGGTGGAAACTTTTGGAACTGAAACTGTTGAACGCTACAAAATTGAAGAGGCTGTAAAACAGGTTTTTGATTGTACGCCAGCAGGAATTGTAAAAACGCTAAATCTAAAACGTCCAATTTATCAAAAAACCGCAAGTTATGGACATTTTGGCAGAGAAGGATTCCCCTGGGAAAATACAGACAAGGTCGAAGCATTAAAAGCGGCGGTTAATGCAATAAAATAAATGAATCTTTTGTCAGTACAAGAAATTAAAAAAGTTTTTGAACGCTTTAAAAAGTTAAATCCAAATCCGCACACGGAACTTAATGCTCCAAATTCGTATTGTCTTTTAGTGAGCGTTGTTTTAAGTGCGCAGGCAACTGACAAATCTGTAAACAAGGCAACTGAAAGTTTGTACAAAGTCGTAAAAAGTCCGCAAGAAATGCTTGAACTTGGCGAAGAAAAGCTAATTTCTTACATAAAATCGATTGGGCTTTATAAATCTAAGGCGAGTCACGTAATTGCATTAAGTAAAATGTTAATAGAAGATTTTGATTCGAAAATTCCTTCAACAATGGAAGATTTACTAAAATTGCCAGGAGTTGGAAGAAAAACCGCAAATCTTATGTTAAACACAGTTTACGGTCAGTCAACAATGCCAGTGGACACTCATCTTATGCGAATTTGCCCAAAAATCGGGCTTGCGCAAGGAAAAAATCCGCTAGAAGTAGAACAGTCGCTCTTGAAAAGAATTCCGCAAGAATATTTACAAAAAGCACATCATTGGTTAATTTTGCACGGAAGATATATTTGTACGGCCAAAAATCCAAAATGCGAAACTTGCCCCATAAATGATTTGTGCAAACATAACGGTGCTTAAGCTTCAATAGGTGTTTGTTGAGCCTGTCGAAACACTCAGCAAGCGCAACGCCGAAACCACAAACTTTTTCACAAAACCGCCTACTTAGCACAGAAGAACCGCCAGTAGATTCTTCGGCTAAAGTATCAGAATAACGAGTTAAGCGACAAAACTTAACGCCAAGTAAAGCCTAGCCCCGCAGAAAAACTCATATCTTTTGCAGGATTTGTAAAAGTTTGTGCAAAAGTTGAATTTGAAGAAATAAGTGACTGAATGTCAAACTTAAAATTGTAAGAATATCCAATATTCAGCATAAAAATGCCAAAAATAAATTCAAAACCACCACCAAGTTTTGCTTTAAAATTTCTGTCCGAAGTGTAAAGTCCTGCCGCATAAACAAATGGTCTTATGTGCTGCCCGAAATTTACATTAAAACCAAAATCCAATCCCGCTTCATAAATAGGAGCAGCATTTACAGAAGACAAATCGTAAGCGCCCTGTGCTCCCAAAAACATAAATCTGTTTAAACCGATTGTAAAATCCGCTTGAACATAACTTACAGGACGAGAAGTATCAAAATCAGAAAAAGTAAAATCTGAAACATTTGAAAGTGCAGTAAAATACAAAGAATTTCTTTTTCGCTGAACAGGTTTTTCGATTACAGAAGAATTCTGCTGATTTTGAAGTGCTATTTGCAAATTTAATTGTCGCTGCTGTTCTTCTTCATAAGAAACAATTTGTTCAATCCTCAAATCATCAATAAGTTTTTCTGCATCGTCGCGAATTTCTATTGCCGGCAAAATATAAAAATACGTTTTCTTTAAATTTGTATAATCTGCGGAATAAATAATTTGTGCGTTTCTTTCAAATTTGTAAATTCTCAAAGAAATCGGTTCAAATCTATATTCGCCAGCCGCCTTCCAATGCCGAATTTTATACGTAAGTTCAGCATAAAGAATTTTATTTTCCCGAATCAGATTGTCGTAATAATTCACATTAAATTCATATTCATTTCGCTGACGTTGCGTCATTTGATTGTCTGAAATAAAAGTTTTTATAAGAACGTCGGAATACAAAAGATTACATTGAGTCGACCAAACTTCATCAGAAGTTTCAAATTTAAATTTTAAATTAACTGGCCAACTCTGATTTTTTGTGTCATAATCACCAACTTCAAAAAGCAAAGAACCATCTTTTGAAGAAGCCGTGTAAGTTTGGCTTTCGAGAATTTGGTAAAGCGTATCCATATCGTATTTTCGCGCAAGTTTTTCGCCCGGATGATTTTGAATGTACGCTTTCATATCTTCAATTCGATTTAAAACATCTTCTGCCGGAAAAATTTTAACGTTATTTTCCTGCTGAGAATTTACTTGCTGATTTTGCGGATTTTGCGAATTCTGCTGGTTAGGCTGAAAAATTTGAGAGCTTTGAGATGATTGCATTTCTGGATTTTGCTGAGCTTGCAAATTCTGCTGATTCTGCGGAAAATTTGTTTGCGCAAAAAGTGCGACTGTAAAAAGAAATCCTAAAAATGTATTTGCAAAAATTCTTTTCATTGTATCTTTTATTATATCACTTAGAAATGTATACGACCATTATTTGATGACAAAAAAATATTTTGTTTATAAAATAAAATCTGAAAGTTACAAAACAATAAAAAAATGCACTTTCGGTAAGAACCTCACTTTGAAAAACGGCTTCCGCACTTCGTTTGTGCAGATTTTGGGAGAAAAATATGGAAGAAGAATTGAAACAAAGCGAATCTATTACGCAGGAAATTGCAAGTGCCGGCGAAGAATTCGTGGAGCAAACAAAAAATTTTTGGCGTATTGACGAAATTTCAAAATATTTTACCTGGGGAAATCTGTTCAAAATTATAATCAGCATTATTTCAATAATAATTTTTTATTTTGTTTACCGACTTATAAAACGTTTGGTTTCAAAAACAGCAAATGCAAAACTTGGCAAACATTCTTCGCTTATTTTAACAAAAGCTGTAAGTTATGTTTTTTACGTTTTGATTTGTATGTACGTTTTGAGTTTGTTCGGCGTAAATTTAAAAGCAATTTGGGGAGCAGCAGGAGTTGCAGGTTTAGCGATAGGTTTTGCAGCACAAACAAGCGTTAGTAATCTTATTAGCGGACTTTTTGTTCTTGGCGAACGCACAATGAAAATTGGGGATTTTATTCAAGTTGGTGATGTAAGCGGAACTATTGATATAATTGGACTTTTGAGCGTAAAAATTCACACACTTGATAACCAATTAATTCGTATTCCAAACAGTTCTATAATTAGTAGCAATCTTGTAAATTTTAGTCATTATTCGACAAGACGTTTTGTTTTTGAAATTCCAGTAAGTTATAATTCTGATATGGATAAGGCTTTACAGGCAATTTCTAAGGTTCCGTCGCGATGTTCCTGTATTTTAGAAGAGCCTGCTCCGTCGGTTTATTATGATGGATTTAATTCTGGCTTAACCATAAAACTGGCGGTTTGGTTTAACAGTTCTGATTTAATAACAGTGAAAAATCAAGTTTATACAAATATTATAAATGTTTGCCGCGAAGATAAAATTGAAATTCCTTATGAGCATTTTGATATTACCATTGTTGAAAATAAAAATATTGCAAAAAATTCAAAGAAAACTGCGAAAATAACAAAATAAAGCGTCAGTTTTGAACAAAATCAACATTATTTGTGCTTTTTAAAGAGATTTTTTATTTTAATAATAAAATTCAACGCCCCCCCCGCGTTATTTTTGTAATCAGAAGAAGATTCTCTTTTTGTTTTTTGAATTACTGCTCTGTTTGTAAAATGAATAATTGCGAAAAATACAATCATAAAAACAATTGCAACAGAAAGCAAAATTATACCATCAATAAGACTTCTTTTGCTCATACAATAAGAAAGAACAACTGTTACACAAAGTAAGATTTGGAAAATTAAAACTAAAACAAGAGTAGCTTTTTTGGAAAAACCAAGATGTAAAAGTTTATGATGTAAATGAGATGCATCTGGCGACATAACTGAACGATGTTCTCTAAGTCTTCTCCAAATTGCAGCGATTGTATCGAAAACAGGAAAACTTGTTAAAACAATCACCATAAAAAATTTATTAAATTCAAAAGAATCGCTGCTTGTAGTATAAAATGGCAAAATAG
>CAZDAY010000072.1:0-7913 GCA_964503435.1 uncultured Treponema sp. | reverse complement strand
AGATACGGCGATGCGCAGTATGAAAATTATGTAATTCTTTAATTTAAGATTATGGTTTGAGCTTATGTTTGAAAAATCACTTTGGGAAATTTTGTTTTCTCAGAGTGATTTTTTTTTGCAGCGAAATTTTGCAAGTAAAATTTTGTAAGTTGAAAATCGCTGTTAATAAGAGTATAGTATTTTTATTATGAAAAAAACTTTGTTTGAACTTTTAAATTGTTTTGAAAATCAAATTGTAGATTCTTCGGGAAATTTATTAAGCAAATTTGAATCAGAAAAAATATCTAAGGAAGCAGAAATTTCTTCGCTTGTGTTTGACAGTCGGGAAGTAAAAAATGGCTCTTTGTTTTTTGCATTGCCAGGAACGCATACAACTGGAAATAAATTTATAGCACAGTCAATTTTATCTGGCGCAAGTGTAATTGTTTTTGAAGGCGAATTTTCAGAATCAGAAAAATCAGAAATTTCAGATGCAATAAAAACTTGCGGAAAATCTCCGGTTTTTGTAAAAGTTCCATCGGCGCGTTTTGCAATGAGTCCGGTTTCAAGTGAATTTTATGACAATCCTTCTTCAAAACTTTATGTCTTTGGCGTTACTGGCACTGAGGGCAAATCTTCGACAGTTTATTTTGTTTGGCAACTTTTGCGTTTGTGCGGTTTTAAGGCAGGTTTTATTTCAACAGTTCAATATTCTTTGGGCGGGGAAGCGATTGATAATCCGGAACATCAAACAACTCCAGAAGCGCCAATCGTTCAGCGGGAACTTTATGAAATGCTTCAGAATTCCTGCACTTACGCAGTTGTGGAAAGTTCATCGCATGGTTTAAGTTCTAAAACAAATAGGCTTGGAAATGTACTTTTTGATTGTGGAATTTTTATGAATGTGACTTTGGAACATTTGGAATTTCATGGAACTTACGAACAATATAAAAGTGATAAGGCAAATCTTTTTAGAAATCTGGATAAACATAATCACGAAAAAATTATAAATGGCGTAAAAACTAAAGTGAACGGTTTTGGAATTGTAAATTTGGAAGATCCCGCTGCAAAATATTTTACGTCTTGTACAAATCATAAGGTTGTTGGTTTTACAACTGAAGGCAAGGCTGGGAAATTTAGTGCAGAAGAACTTAATGCTCAGGCCCTTCCGCAAATTCCGGAAAATATGGCTTATCTTTCGGCAAGAAATATTGCAAGCGCTCGCTACGGGTTAAGTTTTAGCATTTGCCGCTTTGAAGCTCACGATAATTTGAAAAATGAAAATCGCGTAATTCACATAAAAGCGCATCTTCCTGGTGCATTTAATGCTTATAATATTATGGCTGCTTTGCTTGCAGTTCGAGGAAGCACAGGAAAATCTTTGGAAGAACTTTCAGCCCTTGTAGAAAAACTTGAACCTGTAAAAGGCCGAATGACTGTAATTGACAAAGGTCAGCCTTTTGAAGTTTTAGTTGATTATGCACACACACCTTCTAGTTTTGAAACGATTTTTCCTCCATTAAGAAAACGCTGCACTGGCAAAATGATTTGTTTGTTTGGAAGTGGCGGTGAACGTGATGTAAAAAAGCGTCCGCTTCAAGGCGAAATTGCTGCAAAGTTTTGTGATGAAATAATTCTTACTGACGAAGATCCTCGTGGTGAAGACAGTATGGCCTTGCTCGAAATGATTGCGGTTGGCGCAAGAAAGGGCGGTAAAGTCGATAATAAAAATTTGTTTTTTATACCAAATCGTCCACAGGCAATTAGAACAGCTTTTAAAATGGCTGGCGAAAATGACATTGTTTTGCTTTTGGGTAAAAGCCACGAAAATTCAATAATCTACAAAGATTTTGTAATGAAATATGATGAAATTGCCGAAGCGAAAAAAGCGCTAGAAGAAATGGGGTTTAACAAATGAATGTAATTTTGATTTATGGCGGACGAAGTGGTGAACATGAAATTTCTTTACTTTCCTGTGCGGCTGTTGCAAGAAATATCAGCGAAAAACATAATGTAAAATTAATTTCTATAGACAAAGATGGAAAATGGTATTTGCAAGATGACGCTGTTCTTAGTGAACTCAAAAAAAATCCTGCTGCAAAATTAAAAGTTAATGCTGACAAATCTAAAATTGTTTCACTGTTTCCGGGAAATGAAAAAGACCAAATCTTTTTTGCTAACGGAAATTTTGTGCCATGCGATATTGTTTTTCCTGTAATGCATGGAACTTATAGCGAAGACGGAACGATTCAAGGACTTTTTGAAATGTGCGGAATTCCTTACGTTGGCTGCGGAGTTCTTTCGAGCGCTGTAACGATGGACAAGGAAATTACAAAAATTCTCTGGAAGTCTGCTGGCTTACCAGTTGTGCCTTATTTTTGTCTTACAAAAGCGGATATAAACGACAGCAAAATTTATGATAAAAAAATGGAAACAATTCTTAACGAACTAAAATTTCCGCTGTTCGTAAAACCTTGTTGTGCTGGTTCAAGCGATGGTGCGTCTAAAGTTCAAAATCAAAAAGAACTTTCTTTTGCGCTAATGGAAGCTTTTTCTTGGGACAATAAAGTTTTGGTTGAAAAGGCGATTGATGCTCGCGAAGTTGAATGTTCTGTAACGGGAAACAGCGTAAGTTCTAATCCAAATATTGATTGTACAGTTTTAAAATCTTACGGACCAGGCGAAATTTTACCAAATCATAATTTTTACGATTACGATGCAAAATATAATGATCCTAATGGAGCGGAACTAAAAATACCGGCGCTTTTAGATGAAGAAAAATTAAATTATATTCGTGAAACTGCAAAAAAAGCATATTCGATTGTAAATGCCAGTGGACTTTCTCGTGTTGATTTTTTTGTTGACAGAAAAACTGGCGAATTTTATCTGAATGAAATAAACACTTTGCCAGGCTTTACTTCAATCAGCATGTTTCCAAAAATGTGTGATTCTTGCGGTTTGCATTTTACTGAATTGATTGATTATCTGCTTGATGAAGGAATGGAAGCGTTTAAAGCAAAACAAAATCTTTGCACTTCGCGTTAAACTTAAAGAGGAAAATTTATGGACAAACATATTTATCCGCAAGGTTGCGTTTTTAAATCTTTAGATGATATAAAAAACAAACACATTACAATTATGGGTTTGGGATTAAACGGTGGCGGAGAAGCGTGCGTAAAATTTTTTCTGCGACACGGAGCGTACGTAACAGTCACTGATATGAAATCTCCAGTTGAACTTGCGCAAACAATAAATTCTTTGGACAACGACAAAACTTTGAATCATTCTCGATTGCATTACGTTTTGGGCGAACATAGAATTGAAGATTTTCAAAATGCTGATTGTGTTATAAAAAATCCTGGAATTAAATATGAAGGAAATAAATTTTTGGCTCAAGCAAAGGCGATTGAAACTGATTTAAGTATTTTTTTGTCTTTTACAAAGTCCCCGATTATTGCAGTTACAGGAAGCAAGGGAAAATCAAGTACTGTAAGTGCCATAGATTTTGGTCTTAGAATGAGCGGATTTCAAACATTTCTTGGCGGAAATATTACAGTCAGCCCTTTGAGTTTTCTGGAAAAAACTGATGGTGCAAGTCCTGTTGTTCTTGAACTTTCGAGTTGGCAGTTGGCAGATTTAAGAGGACGCAAGGTTTTAAAACCTCATATTGCAATTATTACAAAAATTGTTCCTGACCATCAAAACTGGTACGAAAATATGGATTCTTATGTTGCAGACAAAGAGTTGATTTTTGCTGACATGGACGAAAAAGATTTTTTACTTTTAGATTATGATGAAGATGATTATTTAAAAGAAACTGAAAATCCACTTCCGCTTTGCAAATCTTGGGGCGATTATTTTGCTTACAAAGCGAAAACTACAATTCTTCGTTATAGCAAAAATATTTTGCCAGAAAAAGTTTACGGTTCTTACCAAAATCAAAATTCAAAAAACGGACTTGAAGGTTTTATAAAACTTCCTTATGAACTGAAAAGTCGTTATGCTCAAACGCACAATCTTAAACAAGAAAAAATAATGGGCTCACTTTTAATTCCCGGCGAACACAACAAAATAAATGTTTTAAATGCGGCAACAGTTTTGTATTTGATGGGCGTTGCGCCAGAAATGATTATAAAAATTTTAGGTTCTTGGAAAGGAATTCCTCATCGGCTGGAAAGATTTCATGAATGGAAAAGTCCTTCTGATTCAAGAAAAATTGTTTTTTATAATGACAGTTGTGCTACAGTTCCAGAAGCAGCGGCGGCGGCAAGTCAATCATTTGGTAAAAGAGTAATTTTGATTACTGGCGGTACTGATAAAAATTTGGATTTTCTTCCATTAGCAAAAACTTTGAATGGCGAAAATGGTACAGAATTTCTTCCGCGCGAAATTTATCTTTTGAGCGGTTCTGGTACAGAAAAACTTACTTCGCTTTTAAATCAGGAAGATGTTGAATATAACGGTCCTTTTGATTCTCTGGAAATTCTTTTGGGTGTTTTAAAAGATTCTTTAATTTCTGGAAGTTCAAAAAAACTTTATGGCGAGCCAAACAGTGAAGGCGATTTGCCGGTTGTTTTTAGTCCGGGAGCAACATCGTTTGGAATGTTTGCAAATGAATTTGACAGAGGAAATAAATTTAAAAATTTAGTAAAAATGATTTTTTAAGGAAGATTAACTTTCTGTCATTCAGAGTTTAGTTTGGAATCTATAAATTTACAGCCCCTGAATCAAGTTCAGGGTGACAAATTGCTTGTCATTTCTGAATTTAGTTTGAAAGTAATAAAATAAAAAATGGGATTCCGCACTCGCTCTGCTTGTAGGCAGATAGGTTCGCTACTTGAAACTTTGTTGTGAATACATTTGTGCAGATTGTTTTTTTTATCAGAACCTTGCTTCCGTGCTTTTTTTTATTCCTTCTACATTATCACAATTTAAACTTCAAGATTTATGTTCTGAAACTTAAGGGATTTGCTTTGTAAAATTTTTTAAATGCTTTGTTAAAATACGACGCTGACTCAAAACCGCACATTGAAGAAATTTTACTTACGCTTAAATCAGTTTTTATAAGTAATTTTTTTGCTTTGTCTAATCGGAAAATATTTAAATATTCCCATAAACCAAGCCCAAGTTCCGCTTTAAAAATTTTTGTTAAATAATCTTCGCTAAGCCCAAGTTGCACTGAAAAAGTTTTGCGTTTTATTTTGCCAGACAAATTTTTATTCATATATAAAATTGCATATTTTACAAGTGCGCCAGTTTTTGAAGGCAAAATATTTTTTTTGTGTTCCATGATTTTATAAAGATGTTCAATAAATTTTTGCGTGCAAGAAACACATTCGTTGCAAATAATTGTTCGTGGAAAAATTGTAATGTTGTTTAAATTATTTAATTCTGAAAAATCTGAAGAAACAATTAAGACTGGAACGCTGAGTAATTTTTCATTCTCTCTTACCGCTTCAATGTCCGCAGTTTTTACATTGTCAAAAATAATTAAATCCGGTGTAAAATTTTCAATCAGATTTTGTAAAAAACTTACAGAAGAAATTACTTCAGTTTGATTTTCCTTACCGAGTATTTTTAAAAGATTTTGATTTGAGCCGATAAATATAATTTTTTTTTGTTTATAATAAATCATTTTTTTTAATTGACAGACCCTGAATCAAGTTCAGCATGACGCAAGTCTTCATCAAAATATTTTACACAGGCGAATTTTGAATCTTCCCAAGCTAAAAAATTTTTTATACATTTATTTGCGTCCTGATTTATTTGGGAAATTCTTTTTGCCTGCTTTGAATTTTTATCAAGCATTACAAGCGGATCTACGTAGCGTTTTTTTACTTTAAGACTTATGCAATAAGAATCTGGAATCTTTTCTTCGCTGTGGATTACTTCTGTCATATTTGTGTAAGTCCAAAAAAGTTTTGAAAATTCAAGGTCAGTATTTGAAGATGCAAAATCATTAAAAATTTTCATTAGTTCAGTTTCGCTTTTTTCGTAAAAATCGTTTTCGTTTACAATTCGATTTTTTATTGCACAAGATAAAATATCCGCCATTAACTGCATTGCAATTTTATCTTCGTTGTGCTGCAAAATCAAACTTATATCGCAAAATTTTTTTGTGTACAAAAGCGCTTCTTCTTCGCTGTCAAATCCAAGTTCATCAATCATCTTTTCATTTTTTAAAACTAAGATGTGAGAATAATTTTTTTTGACATCAGATAAATTCCAAACCTTATCCAGAGCCGCTCCACTCGGATACATGTATTCAAGACGATCGGCGCTTAAACCGGGACATTCGTTGTCGCAAATTGGATAGATGTGATAATTGTCAACTTCGCTGCAAGAAATTTTATCTTTTGCCAAAAGAATTTTTAGTTCTGGATTTTCATCAATAAATTTTTTGTTTAAGTTTTCTGTGCTTTCTTGCGTTAAGGCGTCGCCATTTCTAAAATCACTTACATGCGAAAATGCTGGAGTTGAAACGTCGTGAAGCAAAGAGGCAAGAGTTTGTTTTTTGTTGTGCGTAAAATTCCATGTGATTAAAGCAACTCCCAAAGAATGTTCAAGGCGCGAATATTTAAAGTGATTATGGAAAAGCGGCGTAAAATCTGTGCCACACAAAAGGCTTACATTTTTCAAACGCGAAAGTAAAGGCAACTGAATGTAATCATTTAAAAATTCAGGAAATTCTTTTGATAAAATTTTGTGATAATTTTCTGCGGTAAAATTTTCCATTTTAATTTTTTAATTGCTGATTTATTTCTAACTGTTAGCAGATTGCTTTCGTCATTGTATTCCACGCAATGACGATTTAATCTTTTATTTTACAATCAAATTAAAAATTCTATCCAAATCTTCTGAACTAAAATATTTTATTTCGATTGAACCTTTGTTAAAACTTCCTTTTAAACTTACTTTTGTGCCTAAAGTTTCAATCAGTTTATTTTCAAGTTCTGTGTAATTTGGATCCCGCGTGTCAGTTTTTTTATTTGGTGATTTAATTTGATTTGTTTTTTCATTTAAGTCGTGAGCATAAGATTCTGCCTGGCGAACCGAAAGTCCCTGTCCTTGAATTTTTCCAAAAAGAATTCTCTGTTCAGTTTGATTTTCTACGCTAAGCAAAGCCCTCGCATGACCTGAAGTTAAGGTTCCTTCGATTAACGCTCTTTGCATATCTTCTGGAAGTTTTAAAAGACGCAAACAGTTTGCCACAGTTGAACGATTTTTTCCCACACGCTTTGCAACTTCTTCTTGCGTAATTCCGCTAAGTTCCATCAACTTGTAATAAGCCTGCGCTTCTTCAACAGGATTTAAATCTGTTCTCTGAATATTTTCAATAAGTGCAACTTCAAGTTTCCTGACATCAGAAAATTTTCTAAGTTGAACAGGAACCTTTTCAAGTCCTGCCGCTTTTGCTGCTCTAGTTCGGCGTTCTCCGGCAATTATAAAAAATGTTCCGTCTCCAGCATCTTCAACTGTAATTGCTTGCAAAACGCCTTCTGATTTTACAGATTCTGTTAATTCTGCAAGTTCTTCTTCGTTAAAATATTGGCGGGGCTGACGAGGATTTGGTTTTAATAAATTTACGTCAAGCCAAAGAGTTCCGTTTTCGTCAGCAGAAATTCCTGTTGGTAAATCTGCTTTTAGTTTTACGCCATTTTCGCTCTTGCTTTCATTTGAATTTTCTGAATTTGCGGAATCAGTTTTGCTTTGAAAATTATAATCATCATCTTCTTCAACTTCATCCATTAAGGAACCGAGTCCTCTTCCTAATCTTTGCTTAGCCACGTGCGATTACCTCTTCTGCAAGTTTTTGATAACTTTTAGCGCCAACACAGTTTGGGTCGTAAAGGCAAATCGGTTCTCCGTGAGAAGGTGCTTCTGAAAGTCTTACGTTTCGCGGAATGATTGTGTTGAAAACTAATTCTTTAAAA
>CAZDAY010000071.1:5786-8105 GCA_964503435.1 uncultured Treponema sp. | reverse complement strand
ACACTTAGCACAAGAAAACGTTATTCTAGAGTTCGGCTGTTAAAGCAGCAAAATCCCCAGCCCACCAGAAGACTTTCTGTTAACCAGCAAAATCCCCAGCCCAACAGAGAATTTCCTGTTAACCAGCAAAATCCTCGCCCCAACAGAGAATTCCCTGTTAACCAGCAAAATCCCCTGCGTCAAGAAAAAAAAATCAATATTCGCTTACATCCTTCGACTTTTTAAACAAAGCCGCCTGAGAATTTCTTTGCGTTGCCGTATGAATTCCTGCTCTGGCGTTTGACTTTTTTGATGAAGAAAATTTTCTGCCAGAAGAACGTCCTCTTTCAAAATCACGTTCCCTGCCTCTCGAAAATCCCTTAGAAAAACGTTCCCGTTCAAAAGAAAAATTCTTACCACGCTCTCCACGTTCAACTTTTATTCCAAAATCAACTTTTGTATCTTGATGAACATGTGGCATTTTAGAATCTTTTTGCGACATTTCAATAGCACGTTTTCCAGCATCCTTTGGCAAACTTACAAGGCAAAATTTATCAGCCATATCAATCGCATCAACATCACGATTTCTAATTCCCAAAACAGAACACAAAAATGCAGAAATTCGTTTTGGATTATAACCATCTTTCCAGCCCAACTGAATGTAAACTCGCATTTGGTTTTCACCAAGATTTACTTTTTTTACATTTCTTTCGCGACTTTTTCCATCTCGTGCAAAACGTCCGTCCTTATCAAAACTATACGAATTGATTTTTCCATAACGCTTTTTACTCAAAGCATTTCCGTAAGTTACAGAAAGCAAAGAAGCCAAAACGTCAGTTGCATTTTTTCCAGCGCACAATTCTTGAGCCAAATTTTCAAAGAAGTTGTTTTCTGATTTTTGCGGATTTTTAGAATTTTCAGCGGATTTTTCGATGGAATTTTCAGTCAGTTTTCCAAAATTTTCAGCATTTTCTGCGGATTTTTCAGATTTTTCAAGATTTAAGGCCGAATTTTCGCTAGATTTTTTTTCATCAGCAATATTTTTTTCTGCAAACTTTTCATCAGCGAAAGTTTTTTCATCAAAGTTTTCATCACAAGATTTTTTTTCAAAACCTAATTTATCTTTTAACTCTTCAAAAAGCCGATTTTTTTTAGCATTAAGAACTTTTTCTACAGAAGGAATTTGCTCTTCATTCATTTCGCCCTTTGCACTACGACGAATTGCATTTCGCAAAAACTGCAACTTTCGCCTCTCTTCAGGCTTTACAAAAGTTACCGCAACTCCGCTAGAACCAGCCCGTCCAGTTCTTCCGATTCTGTGAACATAAGTCGGACCATCAAAAGGTAAATCATAATTTACAACGTGAGTCAAACCTTCAATATCAATTCCGCGAGCAGCCACATCTGTAGCAACCAAAATGCGAGTTTTTCCATTTCTAAATCGGCTTAAAATTTTTTCGCGCTGACCTTGAGGAATATCGCCGTGCAATGCCGCAACTTCGTATCCTTTTTCATCAAGAGATTTTGCAACATAATCAGCGTCAGTTTTTTTCTGAACAAAAACCAAACCGTAAAAATCATCAGAAATATCAATTAAACGAACCAAAGCTTCAATTTTTTCATTTTCGCGCACAAACCAATATTTTTGCTCAATTAAAAGTGGCTCTTCAACCACGCCTTCTTCTTCAACAATTTCATATTCGCCCATAAATTTTTGAGCAATTTTTAAGATTGGAGATGGAATTGTTGCACTGAACAAAAGAACACGACAATCCGGATTTGCCTGTGAAAAAATATTTTCTATATCATCAACAAATCCCATGTCAAGCATTTCGTCGCCTTCATCAAGAATAAAATATTCAATCTTGCTAATATCCAAAACGCCTCTTTCCATAAGATCTTGAACACGACCAGGCGTTCCCACAACAATTTCAACACCTTTTTTAAGAGCACGAATTTGTTCGCCCATAGAAGCGCCACCGTAAACCACAGCAGTTCTAGGAAATCTTCCGCTTGTAAACGAAGCCATTTCAGTTGCAGTTTGCATTGCAAGTTCACGAGTTGGCTCAAGAATTACCGCTTTAACACAATCACTTTCATTTCTTAAACTTTGAACCAAAGGCAAACCAAAAGCAGCAGTTTTTCCAGTTCCAGTCCTTGCACGAGCAATAACATTTGCATCTCCTGTCAAAAGACGCGGAATTGCCAAAACCTGAATTGGCGATGGATTTACAAAGCCCTTGCGCTCAATGGCACACAAAGTTTCTTCATCCAGCCCCAAATCTGCAAAAGAAATTGTGCCAGTTTCGTCTTCTGTGCCAGTTTCGTCTTCTGTTCCAG